>SKHR01000110.1 GCA_007116865.1 Marinospirillum sp.
CGGGGCGATGGCAGCAGTGCCGAGAAAAAAGAAGATCTGGCCTGGCGCAGCCTGCCGGTCAATGAGCGCATTGCCCATGCTCTGGTGAAAGGCATCACCGCCTTTATCGATACAGATATTGAAGAGGCGCGCCAACAGGCCGAACGCCCCATTCATGTGATTGAAGGCCCGCTCATGGATGGCATGAACATCGTGGGTGACCTCTTTGGTGAGGGCAAGATGTTTTTGCCGCAGGTGGTCAAGTCCGCGCGTGTGATGAAACAGGCGGTGGCGATACTCATCCCCTACATCGAGGCAGAAAAATCCGGTGAGGTGCAAGCCAAGGGCAAAATCCTGATGGCCACGGTCAAAGGTGATGTGCATGACATCGGCAAAAACATCGTCGGCGTGGTGTTGCAGTGTAACAACTATGACGTGGTCGATCTGGGTGTCATGGTGCCAGCAGAAAAAATTCTCCAGGTCGCCCGTGATGAAAAGGTAGATATCATTGGCCTTTCCGGGTTGATCACCCCCTCTTTGGATGAAATGGTGCATGTCGCCAAGGAGATGCAGCGTCAAGGCTTTTCCCTGCCGATCATGATCGGTGGGGCCACCACTTCCAAGGCCCACACCGCGGTAAAAATTGCACCCCAGTACGATCACACGGTGGTCTATGTGGCGGATGCTTCACGCGCCGTGGGTGTGGCCTCACAGCTGCTGTCAGATCAGTTGCGCCCAGCCTTCACGGAAAAACTGCGTGAAGAATATCAACAGGTTCGTGATCGCCAGGCCAAACGTCAATTAAAAGCAGCCAGCCTCAATTATGCACAGGCCTGTGCTCAAGCCTTCCCAACGGATTTTGTGACCCATCCGCCAGTGACGCCTAAAATGACAGGCTTGAAGGTACTGGATGATGTGCCGCTGGAAACCCTGATTCCACGGATTGACTGGACTCCGTTTTTTATCAGTTGGGATCTGGTCGGCAAGTATCCGGCGATTTTCAATGACAAGGTGGTCGGTGATGAAGCGAGCAAACTGTTTGCTGACGCACAAACCATGCTGCAAGACTGGGTTCGCACCCGCCCGGTTAAAGCCCGGGGGGTACTGGGCATCTGGCCCGCTAACCGGGTGGACAGCGACACCCTGACGATTTATACCGATGAGTCTCGCCAGACGCCCCTGCAAACGCTCACGCATTTGCGTCAGCAAACACCGGACAAAGAAGGCTTTTGTAAATCACTGGCGGACTTTGTTGCCCCGGTTGGCACTCCCGACTGGATTGGTGGTTTTGCCGTCACCGCCGGCATCGGCGCTGAAGAATTAGCCAAGGCTTATGAGGCCAAAAATGATGATTACAGCGCCATCATGGTCAAGGCGCTGGCTGACCGCCTGGCTGAAGCCTTTGCTGAATACCTGCACGAACAGTTAAGAAAGGTGTACTGGGGTTATGCCGCGGATGAGGACCTGGACAATGACCAGTTGATTCGTGAAGCCTATCAGGGCATCCGCCCGGCCCCAGGTTATCCATCCTGCCCAGATCATACTGAAAAAGGCCCCCTGTTTGAGTTGTTGAACGCCACCGAACATACCGGACTGACCCTAACTGAAAGCTATGCCATGTACCCCACTGCGGCGGTCTCTGGCTGGTATTTTGCGCACCCCCAGGCGCGTTACTTCAATCTGGGTAAAATCACCCGGGATCAGGTCGAAAAGGCAGCCGCAAGCAAAGCCATGCCCTTGAGCGAGCTGGAGCGCTGGCTCAGCCCGGTACTGGGTTACGAGCCTGAGGCCTAAGCCCCGAGCATTTATGAACAACCCGCGAACCCGGCAAATTCTGACTCTGGCCCTGCCGATCATGGGGGGTATGCTCAGTCAGAGCTTGCTGAATCTGGTTGATGCAGCCCTGGTCGCTCCCTTAGGGCAAGATGTCCTGGCTGGGGTAGGTGTTGGTGGCTACGCCGTATTCATGCTCACCGCCTTGGTGATGGGGTTATCTTCCGGGGTGCAGACTCAGGTGGCGCGACGTCATGGCGCCCGAGATTATGGCCGTCGTGCCCTGCCTTTGAATGCCGGCATTCTGCTGGCGTTGATCACCACCCTGCCCTTGACCCTGCTGGCCTGGCACTATGCGCTGCCACTGGTCAGCCTGATCACCCAGGATGTGGCAGTTCAGCCGGTCGCGGAAACCTATTTCAGTTGGCGGGCGCTGGCGTTTTTGCCGGTGGCGCTGACGCTGTGTTTCCGGGGCTACTGGCAAGGCATTCATCGCAGCGGTATTTATCTGCGTATTGTGCTGCTGACCCATTTGGTCAATATTCTGCTCAGTGTCTGGTTGATCCACGGTGGTCTGGGTGTGCCACCTTTGGGTGCCAAGGGCGCGGCTTTGGGCACCACCCTTTCCGTCACGCTTGGCGCTCTGATCTGGGCCTGGCTGACCTGGCGTGAAGCCTGTCCCAGCGGTTTTATTTTTCGTGGAATCAACCTGAAAGACCTGCATAACACCCTGCGCCTGGCACTGCCGAACTCAATCCAGCAGTTCCTGTTTGCGATCAGCTATGCGCTGCTGTTCTGGATGCTGGGTCAGATCAATACCGCCAGTGTGGCCGCTGGGCATGTGCTGGTTCATCTTTCTTTGTTACTGATCCTGCCTGGTGTGGGTTTGGGGATGGCCGCCATGACCCTGGTGGGGCACAGCCTTGGTGAAAAAGATGGTGAGGCAGCCCATCGCTGGGGATGGGACGTGGTGCGCCTGGCCTCCATCATTCTTGCGCTGCTCGGGCTGCCGATGTTGTTTTTCCCCGACTTGTTGTTAAGCGTATTTTTACATGACCCACAACTGGTTGAGTTGGCACGGATTCCCCTGATGATCACCGCGGTCATGATCACCCTGGACGCCTCTGCCATTGTTCTCAATCAGGCACTGCAAGGGGCTGGGGCGCAGCGTTTTGTCATGCAACTGAGTCTGTCGTTACAGTGGCTTTTCTTTTTACCCATGGCCTGGCTTTGGGGCGTGCACTGGGAAGGCGGTCTGCTGGCCATTTGGATCGTGCAGCTGACCTATCGAGTAATCAATTCAGGGTTATTTGTGTGGATCTGGCAACGCCGCCGCTGGCAGCGCCTAAAGGTTTAAAGCCACGAGGATCAGCGAAAGGTTGGAACCTGTTGAATACCCTGGAACACCTCACGTTCATCAGTGATGTCCCGCTCCATCAAGAGAATATCGACTCGACGGTTGCTTGAACGCCCTTCTGGCGTTGCGTTGGTTGCGATTGGGCGTGCATCCCCATTGC
>SKHR01000219.1 GCA_007116865.1 Marinospirillum sp.
TGTTCATGGCTGACCAAATAATCCCCTTGCAGGTGGCGCAGCGTGCCAACTTCAATCAAGCGCAACAGGCGATCACGATTGGCCGACAGGACTTCTTCAACGGCGGTTTCTGCTGCAACAAAATCGCCCTGACGAATCAGGTCAGTGGCTTCACTCATCCGATCCGAGTGAGTGGCGCACCCTGCCAGTAGCAGGACCAGTCCGACCGTGATCACAGATTGAGCCCACTGGTTCATGCGTCCCCCTTCAACCACTGAGCCAACTGATCAAG
Organism: Marinospirillum sp.; assembly: GCA_007116865.1. Lineage (GTDB taxonomy): Bacteria > Pseudomonadota > Gammaproteobacteria > Pseudomonadales > Halomonadaceae > Marinospirillum. Next base: position 272 of record SKHR01000219.1, read on the forward strand.
GACCTGCTGCTGATAGGCGGGCGACTCATTGAGCAACTGGTGACGGGCACCCGTCAGAATATGGGTTTTAGCCTGGGGCAAGAGCTGTCGAAGTTTCGCCAGGTTGTGCTGCCAATCGACGGTGGTGTCTTCACTGCCTTGCAGAATTAAAGCTGACTCCTGACAGGGTGAGCGCTTTTCAATAGACCGAATCCAGCGTTTTAGCGCACGCGCCCACATCAAGGGTAAACGCTGACTTTGCATCGGGTCCTGATGATGCACAAAATGCAAGTGTCCCTCATGATGCGTATTTTCACGAAACTTACGAGGAACGCTGGATATCAGCCAGCTCAGGGGGAGCAGCCAAGGCGACACCGCATCCCAGCCAACCGGGCGAATCAAGGGTGCCATCAAGGCATAACGATTAAATGCCCGCTCGCCACTGAGCAGATAATCCAGCGTGATCGCTCCACCGGTTGAGAAACCACTGAGCACCCAGGGGCGCGGCATATCTGCTTTCTGTAGCTGGACTACCAGTGACTGCAGCCATTGCTGATAGTCGGCAAAATCACGGATCGCTGCACGGCGTCCACTCGACAAGCCATGACCAGGCAAATCCAGTGTCACATAAACCAGATTTTGCGCTAAGGCCCAGCGCTGCAACGCGGGATAACTGGCACCGTGATCATAGTAACCATGCAAATGCAGCCAGGTCCCGGATGCCGTCTCAGTGGTGGGTAAAAAAGCCTGTACCCAACAACGCTGCCCGTCCTGTTCCAACCAACCATAACGCCAGGCCTGCGAGCCTTCTGTGGACTGGCTGGCCAGTTGGTAGAAGTGCAAATAATCCGCATAATCACCCTCACACGGCGCCTGCCAAATCGCTTGCTCAAACGACTTGCAGTGCATTCTTAAAGTCACATGAAAGGCTGGGGATTGCATGCACTAAATCCTGCCAAGTCAACGCCGCTGTTGTAAAAAAACTTCCACCACTGTTCACCCAAAGGCTGGGTGTTTTTCCTCGGTAAATCCTGTATCTTCGGCCTCATCCAGTGCTGGCGGTCGCCGTTGTGATCACTCACATCACAATTGATGCAGACAGCCCAAGATATTCGATCAGGCTTATCAAGACAACCACTTAACACAAGAGGCACATAACATGACGGATCGCGTTCAAGCCGGTGGACTCCAAGTTGCCACCCGACTTTACGAATTCATCAACCAGCAGGTTTTACCCGGGACAGAAGTCGATGCGGAGGCCTTCTGGCGTGGGTTTGATGCCTTGGTTCACGAGCTGGCACCTAAAAACCAGGCGCTGCTGCAAAAACGCGATGCGATTCAGGCACAAATTGACACTTGGCACAAAGCCAACCCTGGCCCCGTGGCATTGGACAGCTACAAAGCCTTTTTGACTGAAATTGGCTATCTGCTGCCTGAAGGTGAGGACTTTAAAGCCACAACCACTAAGGTGGATGCAGAAATCGCGCAAATGGCTGGCCCACAGCTGGTTGTGCCCGTCATGAATGCTCGCTTTGCCCTCAACGCCGCCAATGCACGCTGGGGCAGCCTGTATGATGCGCTCTATGGAACCGATGCCCTCTCTGAAGAAAACGGAGCGGAGCGCGGCCCAGGCTATAACCCAGTGCGTGGCGAAAAAGTCATCGCTTTTGCACGCGACTTTTTAGACCAGAGCGCTCCACTACTACAAGGCAGCCACAAGCAAGCCACCGCTTACACAGTCGAAGATGGGCAGCTTCAAGTCACGCTTCAGGACGGACAAAAGACACCGCTCAAAGAAGCGGCACAATTAAAAGGCTATCGCGGCCAGCCAGAAAAGCCAGATGCCATTTTATTGCAGCACCATGGCCTGCACTTTGAGATCCAGATCGACCCCAGCCACCACATAGGTCAGACCGATCCGGCTGGTGTTAAAGACGTGGTGGTTGAAGCCGCGTTGACGGCGATCATGGACTGTGAAGACTCAGTAGCTGCGGTTGATGCTGACGACAAACTCCTCGCCTATAGCAACTGGCTCGGCCTGATGAAAGGTGACCTGGCCGAGCAGGTCAACAAAGGCGGCAGCACCTTTACCCGGGTGATGAACCCTGATCGTGAATACCTCGATCCCGCTGGCCAGTCTTTCAGCCTGCATGGTCGCTCACTGATGTTTGTGCGCAATGTGGGGCACCTGATGACCAATCCCGCCATCCTGCTAAAAGATGGCTCGGAAATCCCTGAAGGCATCATGGATGGCGTGATCACCAGTCTGATCGCCAAACATGACCTGCTTGGCCTCGGCAAATACCGTAACTCCCGCACTGGCAGCGTCTATATCGTGAAACCCAAGATGCATGGTCCTGAAGAAGTGGCCTTTGCCAACGTGCTGTTTGGCCGTGTAGAAACCCTGATCGGCCTTGAGCCCAACACCCTCAAAATGGGCATCATGGATGAGGAACGCCGCACCACGGTGAACCTGAAAGAGTGTATTCGTGCCGCCAAAGAGCGGGTCGTCTTCATCAACACGGGCTTCCTGGATCGCACTGGTGATGAAATCCACACCTCCATGGAAGCCGGCCCGATGATTCGTAAGGGTGAGATGAAAACCTCGGCCTGGATCCAAGCCTATGAGCAGTGGAACGTCGACATCGGCCTGGCGTGTGGCCTGAAAGGCAGAGCTCAGATCGGCAAAGGCATGTGGGCCATGCCCGACCTGATGCAGGAAATGCTCAAGCAGAAAATCGGCCACCCCAAAGCGGGCGCCAATACTGCCTGGGTTCCCTCACCCACTGCCGCAGCCCTGCATGCCCTGCACTACCATCAGGTGGATGTCAGCGAAGTGCAGGAAAAACTCAAATCACGGCCTCGCGCCAGCCTGGATGATATTCTGACGATTCCAGTTGCCGCAGAACCAAACTGGAGTGCGCAGGAAATTCAGCAGGAGCTGGATAACAATGCCCAAGGCATCCTGGGTTACGTGGTGCGCTGGGTAGATCAGGGCGTGGGCTGCTCCAA
>SKHR01000181.1 GCA_007116865.1 Marinospirillum sp.
GCCAAACAGGCACCCAAGCGGAGCTGGTGCGCTTCATCTGGAAGGTAAAATTGCGCCTGCATGAAAACCTCAATCACAACGAATCACAATGGCGACAGTATAAAGGCAAAGATCGTGCAAGTCCCAGCCCCGATGATGGCCTTAGGGTCGCGCATTGACTCCGGCGCGCAGTGGCCCCAACAGATCGCTGGGCAACAAACCCCGCGGCTGATCCGCAGCCGCTGCATCCCCGGCCTGAGCATGTAGCCGAACGCCCAGCACCAAGGCCTCTGCCGGGCTCAGACCTTGAGCCAGCAGGGCTGCAATGCAGCCAGACAGCAGATCACCCATACCAGCCACCGCCATGCCCGGATTGCCAAAAGGGCAGATCCACGGCAGTGCATCACCCGGTGACATGACACAAGAACCCGCGCCTTTGAGCAGCACACTGGCACCGGTTTTGGCGACCAGCGCGCGGGTTGCCTGCAAACGATCCGCCTGCAGACTTTCGACTGACTGATCCAATAGACGCGCTGCTTCCGCAGGATGAGGTGTGATCACACGGGGCGCGACCAGGGCGGGGGCTTCACCAGCAGCCCAAAGGTTCAAGGCATCGGCATCCACCACCCAGGGCCCTTTAAAACCCTGAACCGCACGCCACAAACGCTGCCCCCACGCCTGCTGACCCAAACCAGGGCCGATCAGCAGCACATCTGCCCAGGCCAGCGCGGCTTTGACTTCACTCAGATCATCCGTGGCCGCTACTGACTGCACCATGACTTCCGGCTGAGCGGTCAACAAGGGCGTGACGGTCTGGTGATCGGTCAGCACCCGCACCAACCCGGCGCCACTGCGCAAGGCCGCCTGAGCAGCGAGAATCACCGCCCCGCTCATGCCAATGCCACCCCCCAGAATCAACACCCGGCCATGACTGCCCTTGTGTGCATCCTGCCTGCGTGGCGGCAACCAGGCCTGTCCAGTATTGGCCGCCATTAAATAGGCACAGGGTTTGACCGGCCAGGCCTCAAGATCAATACCCAGCGGTGCCCAGCTCACCTGACCGGCCAGTTGACGCCCCTGCCCAGTGAAGAGGCCTGGTTTCAGGGCGATGAAGGTCAATGTCTGGGTGGCTTGAACACTGACTCCCAGTGGCTGGCCACTATCCACAGACAGCCCTGAGGGGACATCCAGACAAAAAACCGGGCGGCTCGTCTGATTGAGCCGTTCAATCCATTCCACCAGCGCACCACGCACTGGCCCTTGCAGACCGATGCCTAACAGGGCATCAACCAGCACATCCTGAGTTTGCAGGGCTTCCAGCGCGGGCAGATCACATGAGATCTGAATGTCACTCAGGCTTTGCAGGGCCTGCCAGGCCTCAGCCGCCTCACCCCGATACTGCGCGGGGTCACAGGCCAGCCATAACCTCACCTGCCAACCCGCTTGGGCCGCATAGACCGCTACCAGCAGCCCATCACCGCCATTATTGCCACCACCACACAGGACACCCAGGCGCTCACCCGATGGCGCGGCCCGCTCTATCCAGGCCCAGGCCGCACGCGCCGCCCGCTGCATCAATTCAAAACCGGGGGTGCCCGCTTCAATCACCCGTCGATCCAGCTCAGCGCAGGCCTCAGCGTAATAACAGGGCCATCCCGGCAAAGACGCTGGAGGGCAATCCCTGAGTGGTTGAATCAGCATCACAAACCTCCTTAACTGGGGAGCCAATCGAGTCCTTGAAGCAGTTGAGCAAAAGCGGCAAACATGCTGCAATGGTCAGACTCTGCAAAAGCCTGGCCCTATGAATCTGACCTCTGCACAAATCACTGCCCTAGACTGCCTGAAAAAAGCCCTGGTGGACAAGGCGCATCAGCTCGGCTTTGCTGACTGCCGCATCGGCAACACCGACCTGGGGCCACACCCGGACTATTTACAGCACTGGCTGGCACAGGGTTATCAAGGCGAAATGCAGTGGATGGAAAGAAACCATGACCTGCGCACCCAGCCGGACAAACTCCACCCTCAGACCCTGCGCTTGATCAGCCTGCGGATGGACTACCTGCCTGCCGACACCCAGCCACTGACCATCCTCAACAATCCCGCGCAGGCCTATGTCAGCCGTTATGCACTGGGTCGAGACTACCATAAGCTGATTCGCAAGCGTCTGGCCCAGTTAGCAGATTTTCTTGATCACCAGTGTCAGGCTGAACCGGAACTTGCCGAGCTTTTCCCTCAACCGACCCACCGGGGATTTACTGACTCAGCCCCCGTTCTGGAAAGGGGCATTGCCGAACGCGCCGGTCTGGGCTGGATCGGCAAAAACTGCATGCTGATTCACCCCCAGGCCGGGTCCTGGTTTTTCCTGGCTGAGCTTTACACCAGCCTGCCATTACCGATCGATCCACCGACCGAGCAGGGACACTGCGGTGAGTGTCAGCGTTGTTTGCAAGTCTGCCCCACTCAGGCGCTGGTCAAGCCGGGGCTACTGGATGCCCGGCGCTGCATCAGTTATCTGACCATCGAACATCCGGGGGTGATCCCGGAAACCTTGCGGGCCGCGATTGGCAACCGTATTTATGGCTGTGATGACTGCCAGCTGTTTTGTCCCTGGACGCGATTCAGTCCAACCAGCGATGAAAAAGATTTCCAGCCGCGTCACGAGCTGGATCAAAGCAGCCTGTTGACGCTGTTTCAATGGAGTGAAGCGGAGTTTTTGGAGAAAACCCAGGGTTCGGCGATCCGCCGCATCGGTTATGAACGCTGGCAGCGCAACCTGGCCATCGCGCTGGGCAACGGCCCCAAGAACCCAGCAGTGATCGAAGCCCTGGAGCAGGCCAACCAAACCGCCTCAGCGCTGGTCAGTGAGCACCTGCGTTGGGCGCTGGACCGCCTGCAAAGCCGCGAGTAGCTGGACCTCTGACTGCAAGCGTTTGATCTGTTCGAAAAAGTCCCGTGCCACCTGCCCCCAACGCGGCTGTACCATCAGCAACCACTGTTTCACCCGCATGATGCGATTTTTTTCCGGGTAAACACTGGCAGAGGCCGACAGGCTATCGGCCAGCCAGTGCAGCAGGTCAGCCCATTGCGGCACAAAAGCTGTCTGGCCGCTTGCACTGGCCTTGATCTGCGCAGCCAGCCAGGGATCGGCCATTGCCGCCCGACCCAGCATCACATCACGAACCCCGCTGACGCCAACACAGCGCTGATAGTCAGCCAGAGTCCACAGATCCCCATTGGCCAGTACCGGAATATGCAGGCTGTCGGCGATATAA
>SKHR01000143.1 GCA_007116865.1 Marinospirillum sp.
CTGAATTGAATCTGCAAACCTGCATACTGCCGGATGGCGAGTGCTACAAAAATATGGCCCATATTGAAAAAATCTGGGACGCACTCCTGAGTCACGGGTTCAATCGTCAATGTACCTTGATTGCTTTAGGTGGCGGTGTGATCGGTGATATGACCGGCTTTGCCGCGGCCTGTTATCAACGCGGCGTGGCTTTTATTCAGATTCCGACCACCCTGTTATCTCAGGTGGACTCGTCTGTCGGCGGTAAGACCGGCGTCAACCATCCGCTGGGCAAGAATATGCTGGGGGCTTTTTGGCAGCCACGCCTGGTGTTGGCCGACACTCAAACCCTGACCAGCCTGCCTGCACGTGAATTATCCGCAGGCCTGGCGGAAGTCATCAAGTACGGTCTATTAGGAGACGCAGCTTTTCTGACCTGGCTAGAATCCCACATGGATGCCCTGCTCGGCCTGGACCAGTCAACTCTGATCGAGGCAGTGACTCGCTGCTGCGAACTCAAAGCGCAGATTGTTGCCGAAGATGAACGAGAGTCCGGAAAAAGAGCGCTACTCAACCTGGGGCATACGTTTGGTCACGCGATAGAAACCAGTCTTGGCTATGGTCAGTGGTTGCATGGTGAGGCGGTCGCTTGTGGCATGTGGCTGGCGGCTGACACCTCGCGACGCCTGGGCTGGCTGGCTGACGCTGAAGTTGATCGGGTAGCCCAACTGCTGGAATCTGCCAAGCTGCCTACACTGCCCCCCAGTGAAATGACCGTGGATGCCTTCTTGCGTGCGATGGCCGTGGACAAAAAGAATGTCGATGACCGCCTGCGTTTGATCTTGTTGCGCTCACTGGGCGATGCTTGCATTCATGATTTTACCGAGCTTGCTTTAGTCTCTGAGTGCATACAAGCTGCCCTTGATCAGTCCACCAAGCATTCAGCCAGGTTAGTCTAGTGCCAGATTCTGTGCTGTGATTAAATAAGTCAGTTTTTGCCTACTGCTCACTGGAGTTGTTCTATGCCCACTCAGGAACCTTCCTTAAGTGCTAGCCCCGAAGGGATTGACCCTTTGCAGGCCTTGGCATCCATCAAGGACAAAGCGGTCTTCTATCCGGGGCGTCAGGCAGCCAAAAACCTCGAGCTTTTGCAGCATCTGAGCCGCTACAGCGGGCTGATGCTAACGATCACAGGGCCGAGCGGAACCGGCAAAACCCACCTGATGCATCACCTGATCAAAAAGCTGGACTCTGGTGTGCGCCACATCCAGCTAGATGCCAAACAAACACCTGACACCGCACGACTACTGGCACAAATCGAGTCTGCTTTGCAGCTTGATATTTTACCCAGCGCCGATATTCCTTTTATCCTGAATGAGATTCGTGATTTTACCCAGCGCCTCAACGATGAAGGCAATAGCTGCTTCATTCTTATTGATCAGGCAGAAGCACTGGAAGATGAAACACTGGACCGTTTACTGGATTTGGCCAGCACTGCAAACGAGCAACAACGGCCACACATTGCACTTTTTGGTCAAGACGCACTCATCCAGCGCCTGCAACAGCAGGATTTCCAGGCGCGATTCGAAGCCATTGGACACCATATTGAGCTGTCTCCTTTTTCCGAAGTTGAGGCACGGGGTTATCTTGAGCACCGGTGTCACAGCGTTGGCCTGGAAGCTCTACCTCTCAATGACAAGTCCTTTACTCGCGTTTATCAGTTGAGTCATGGCATCCCTGCCGCGCTCAATCAGGCATTGATCTCAGAGTTACAGGGTCGGCCAACGACCCCTGACGAAAAAGAGGTATCACCCAAAATGGCTGCATCAAAATCAGAATCTCCCCCGGAAAAAAAGAAAAGCGCCAAAAAAGGCGGGCTCGGCCTTAAAACGCTACTAGGGGCAGCGGTCATCGCCGCCATCGCCGCTGGATTAGCGGTCGCTTTTCTCAATCGTGATGCGATGGTTTCCTCCTCCCCTTCACCTGACATGAGCATCATTTCCCGCTCACAGCAAGTTCGCCAAGAAGCCTGGCAAAGCAATCAGCCTGCTCAACCGCCCGAGCAGACTCAGGCCGAAGAGGCAACACCACCCGCCAGGATACCCGCTGAGCCAGAGCCAGAACCTGAGCCTGAACCTACACTGGATCAACTCGATGATGCGCCCCCCAGTGAATCCACACCAACACCCGTGATCGCTGAACCCGCCCCCCCCCGCTTCACCGATCAAGGACAGCGTCGCGAAGCCTGGCTGATGGAGCGCAACCCTTCACGCTACACCCTGCAAATGATGGGCAGCCTCGAAGAGGCCAGCGCGATCAATTTTATTCAACAGCAACGCACCCCAGAGCGGTTCGTCTACTTTGAAGGTCGCCACCAAAGCCGTCCCTGGTTTGTGGTGGTCTATGGTGACTATGCCAACCGTGAAGCTGCGCTGGCTGCAGTCAGCACCCTGCCAGAAGCCCTGCGTAACCAGCGCCCGTGGGCCAGAAGCTTTGAAAGCGTGCAAAATGATTTAAATAATCGCTAACCCAAAAGGCTCGCTTCATTAAGGTGCAAACGAAAGGTTTGCACCTTTTTTTTGCATTTTTCGCCTACTGATTCTTATTAAGAATCCACCCTGTAAAATCAATTCTAATCAGTTATTCAAATGCTGTTTTTTTACGTTTTTGGGTGTTTTTTGATTTGTTTTCTTGCCACCGGGCGGTGTAATATCCTTCCAACCTTACCGATCGGCATAGGCAATGCAGATCTTGCATAACCAGGCCGCGAAAGATTCCATGCCAACTCACCATAAAGAGGCATACATCGAATGAATGCGTTGCACACTCAGCCCCAAAAAAAGGCATCCCGGTCAACTCAGTCACCCGGACTTCACCAAAAAGGGGAGTTTCGGGATAACTGCGGTTTTGGTTTGATCGCACAGATGCATGGCGAACCCAGTCATCATCTGCTCAAAACCGCGATTCAGTCACTGACCTGCATGACTCACCGTGGTGGTATTGCCTCGGATGGCAAAACCGGTGATGGCTGTGGTCTTTTGATCAAAAAGCCCGATTCTTTTTTACGCCAAATCGCTCAGCAGCTGTTCAATGCCACACTGAATGAGCGTTATGCCGTGGGCATGATTTTTCTCCCCCAAGATGCAGTTCGAGCTCAAAAAGCCCGACAAACTCTGGATCAACAAATTCATGCCCAAGGCCTGGAGGTGGTTGGCTGGCGCACTGTGCCCACCGACCCTTCGGTGTGTGGTGAAATCGC
>SKHR01000149.1 GCA_007116865.1 Marinospirillum sp.
GCCACCATTTGTGCCTGAATGATCTCCGGCGGCTGCACTCGCGTTGGCGTTCGGGACAAACCGGCCTGCCAAAACAATAGCAATCCGGCCAGTAGGTGAACCACCAGCGTGAGGACCAGAGATAAAGGCAAATTGGCTGGGCGCACCCTAAGCTCCTAGGGGTTTTCTGGAGGTCTGGAAATGAGACCCACCTGAGTCACACCCGCCCCCTGCAAACGGCTCATCAAAATGACCACCTCACCATAGGCCACTCGTCGATCACCACGAACCAAAACCGGCAGCGCCGGATTCTGGCGTTTGATACGTGCCACCTGTTCAATCACCTGATCCAGGGTCAGGGCTTCATCGGAATCACGCCCCATCTCCAGGAAATACTGCCCCTGAGCATTGATCGCCACGACCAAGGGTTCATTTTGCTCATCGACTGGAATGGGTTCTGAGGTCACCTGGGGAAGCTCCACATCCACGCCTTGAGTCAAAATCGGGGCAGTCACCATGAAAATGACCAGGAGCACCAACATCACGTCGATGAAGGGTAAAACATTGACCTCAGCAATCGGTGGCCTGGGCGGGGTGCGGCGGAGGCGTTGACGCGACATGTCAGACTCCTCAGCTTGGCTTGCGGGTGATCAGGCTGCGTTGCAGGATTCCTGAAAACTCATCGGCAAAGTTTTCATAGTGATTCAACAGGCTTTCACTGCGCGCAGCATAACGGTTGTAGGCAATCACCGCGGGAATGGCGACAAACAGACCCAGTGCGGTGGTCATCAGCGCTTCAGCCATGCCAGGCGCAACCACCGCAAAGGTGGCCTGCTGAACACCGGCCAGGCTTTTGAATGCTTCCATGATGCCCCAGACAGTACCAAACAAGCCCACATGGGGACTCACTGAACCGATGGTCGCCAACAAGGACAGGCCCTTGTGCAACCGGTCTTGCTCCTCCGCCAATGCGATGCGCATGGAACGTTCCACCCCTTCCAGGATCGGTTCAACATCGCTGGTTTTCTGGCGAATGCGGTTGAAGGTTTTGAATCCGGAGTAGACGACCCGCTCGGCACCGGCCACCTCATAGGGGTCGGTTTCACGAAACAGCTCATTGAGATCAATGCCGGACCAGAAGCGTTCTTTAAACGCCTCGTGCTGCTGCTTGGCTTGATGAAAAACCTGCCAACGCTGAAAGATCGTGACCCAGGCAATCACGGAGGCAATAAACAAACCCAGCATGAGAAACTGGATAAAAAAACTGGCCTGAAACAACATGGTCCAGAAAGTGAGTTCTTGCAAGGTCGTCTCCTTCAATCCAGTCAAATCATGATTTAGCCAGGGGCGCTGGCAAGCATTGCATCAATTCTGCAGGCAATCGGCAAGGTCTGAGGTTATCACGTCGAACACAGACCACCTCGACCCGCGCTTCACATAAAAGTTCCTTTTCACGCCGCACCTGCTGTTGAAAAACCAGTCGCGCACCCTGGCATAGATCCAGCGCCACGCTGATCTCAAGGGCATCATCCAGCAAAGCTGGCAGACGGTAGTCCACCTCGGCTTTTTTCACCACAAACAACACCGGCAGGTTCGACTGATCAAACTGGTGGCTGCGCAGCCATTCAGTCCGTGCCCGCTCCATAAACTTCAGGTAGTTCACGTAGTACACGATGCCGCCAGCATCTGTATCCTCGTAATACACCCGAACCGGCCAAAGAAATTCACTCACCCGACTTCTCCTAGGAACGCTCAGATGGAGGGGTCAAAGAAAAATGCTGCCAGGCCAGATCCGTCACCTGACGCCCTCGGGCAGTACGCATCATGAAGCCCTGTTGAATCAGGTAGGGTTCAATGACTTCCTCGATGGTATCACGAGTTTCTGACAAGGCTGCGGCAAGGCTTTCGACCCCCACCGGGCCGCCCCCAAAACGCTCCATCATCGCCAGCAATAAACGCCGGTCCATGCTGTCCAGGCCGTGGGTATCAACATTCAAAAGATTGAGTGCGGTATCGGCCAGCTGCGCACTGATCTGACCATCCGAGCGCACCTGGGCAAAGTCACGGACACGGCGCAACAGGCGGTTGGCAATACGAGGCGTACCGCGTGAGCGCCGGGCAATTTCAGCTGCCCCGGCTGGTTCAGTTGGCAGGTTCAGCAAGCGCGCTGAACGCGAAACGATCTGAGTCAGGTCAGCAACCGAGTAAAACTCCAAACGCTGCACGATGCCAAAACGATCTCGCAAGGGTGCCGTCAACAAACCGGCTCGAGTTGTGGCACCCACCAGCGTGAACGGGGGCAAATCCAGTTTGATGGAACGGGCAGCGGGGCCTTCGCCAATCATGATATCCAGTTGATAATCTTCCATCGCCGGATATAACACTTCTTCCACGGCGGGGTTAAGTCGGTGGATTTCATCAATGAAAAGCACATCGCCTTCACTCAGATTGGTCAGCATGGCGGCCAGATCACCGGCTTTTTCCAGCACTGGACCCGAGGTGCTCTTGATCGCCACCCCCATTTCATTGGCAATGATATTGGCCAGGGTGGTTTTTCCCAGTCCGGGCGGGCCAAAGATCAGGGTATGGTCAAGGGCTTCCTGACGCTGCCTGGCGGCACCGATAAAGATATCCATCTGCTCACAGACTTGGGGCTGGCCAGTGTAGTCCTTCAAAGTGCGTGGCCGGATCGCGTGATCCAGTCCCACGTCCTGTGCCTGCGCTTGCGCAGCGATTAAACGATCTTCTTCTATCACGGCGACCTGTCCAGTGGATAAATAATCTGACGCATTCTAGCAAGCTGAGCGCGCAATACCAGTCAGCGCCCCAGCCCTTTAAGCGCGGCCATGATCAATTCGGATGTGGACATTCCCTCTTGCATCACCGATTTGACCGCTTTACTGGCATCCACGGGTTTGTATCCCAGGGTGATGAGCCCGGCCTCGGCCTCGGCAATCGGGTCCACTGATGGCGTGGCAATCAATGGGGTTTGCTCACCCAAACGAGCAACCTGTTGTGGCTGCCACCCTTTGAGGCGATCACGCAGGTCCAGCAACAAACGCTCGGCTGTTTTCTTGCCGATGCCCGGTACCCGGGTTAACGCGGTGATATCTTCATTTTGAATCACCTGCAGCAACTGCGGGGTTTCCATGCTGGACAGGATCGCCAAGGCCACCTTGGGGCCGATCCCGGAAATTCGAATCAGTTCACGAAA
>SKHR01000109.1 GCA_007116865.1 Marinospirillum sp.
ACACCGGCAATATTTTTGTTTTTGCGTCCGCCAAAGTTGGAGCAGGCAAAGATTAAGCGCTCTTTCATTTGAGTCGGGGTGTCGCGCCCGGGTGTGGCGACAAAAATCAGATCCGCATCCACGGTTTTGGCGATGTCCATATTGACCTGATGCGCGTAAGGGTGAGCACGGGTCGGTACCAGACCCTCAATCAGAGTGACCTCGGCTTGTGCGGAAGCGGCTTCATAGCGGGCAATGATGTCTTCAAGCAGGGTGTCCATCTGCTCGGTACGCATGAACTCTTCAGCCAGATCAAAACTGATTGGCTCAGCCACCTCAAGGTGACTGGACTGACGAAAAATACTGGTGGTTAGATCTGGCTTAGGTCCGCCGCCTCTGGGTTGAGCGATGGGCTTAAAAAAAGCGACATTGACGCCTTTTTGCTCCATGGCGCGAATCACACCCAGGCTGATGCTGGTCAGACCGACACCAGCACCTACCGGAATTAGCATCAAAGTGCGTGACATAAGAACCTCAGTTGGTTAAAGCCAGAGCCGCAGCGTCCGCAGCGATCATGCCTTCTTCATCCGTGGGAAGCACAAGCAGCTGGGTGCGGCTGTGGGAAGTGGAAAACGAGCCTGATACACCGCCAACCAGTTCAAGGTTGCGGTCGGGATCAGGAAAAATTTGTAAAAGACTTAAGCGCTGACAAACCGCAAGGCGCAGAGCGGCGGCATTTTCACCGATTCCGCCGGTAAAGCAGATGGCATCCAGGCGCCCGTCCATCAAGCTGGCGTAGCCTGCAATATACTTGGCCAAGCGATGCACGCAGACTTGAAAAGCCCGTTCAAAGGCAGGGTTCTTGTGGCGATCTGCCTCGATTGGGCGAAAGTCCGAGGTGGACTCGGTCAGTCCCAAAAGCCCTGACTTTTGGGTCAGTAGTTGATTGAGCTCATCCCAGTTGTAGCCCAACTGATCATGCAGATAAAACACCAGCGCTGGATCGATATCACCGCTTCGGGTTCCCATGACCAGCCCTTCCAGGGGTGTCATGCCCATGGAAGTGTCCACGCTTTGGCCATTACGGATCGCACACAAGGAAGCACCGTTACCCAGATGACAGCTGATCAGATTGGTTTGCTCGATGGGCTGGTTCAGCCAACGGGCCGTTGCACTGGCAATAAAGCGGTGCGAGGTGCCATGCATGCCGTAACGACGCACTCCTTGCTCTTGATAAAGAGCATAGGGGAGGGCGTAAAGATAGGCTTCTTCAGGCAGGGTTTGGTGAAAGGCGGTATCAAAGACGGCAACATTGGGTAGAGCCGGAAAAGCCTTGATGGCTGCCTCTATACCTAAAAGATGTGCCGGGTTGTGCAGAGGAGCCAGAGGCACACACTCGCGAATCTGGTCGATCACCGCCTGATTGATCAGCACGGATGACTGAAATTTCTCACCACCGTGAACCACGCGATGCCCAATACAGCCTATTGAGGGTAGCGGGTAGTCCGGATGATTGAGTATTTCAGTGACTAAGCAGGTTAAGGCTTGTTGGTGCCCGGCATATTCGGCAAGGATGCGTTGGTGTTTTTCACCGGCATAAGTCCATTTGAGCTTAGGATTGCTTAAGCCTAAAGATTCAGCCATGCCAGATAGATGAGTGAGGTTTTTCTGGGGGTCTATCAGAGCAAACTTGACTGAGGAGCTGCCTGAGTTGATGACCAGTACTGCTTGCGACATACCGACACACTCTTTATGTTTAAAAATGTTACAAATCAGTAACTAAGCTGAATCGAATTATACTATGGTATAAGTTTGTGAGCCAGTGATATCTCGCAAGTGCTATATTCGCTGTTTAAGATGGCAGGAATGCTCAATACCGAACGGGGTAGGCATCCGTGGAAGTGATGACCTTTTATGTGGACGGATTAGAGGCAGCTCAAGCCCAGCAGGTGATATCAGAGCTGTCTAGTCTGCCGTTTGGGATGCTTTATATGGACCGTCAGGGACGTGTGATTGTCTATTACCCAGATGAAACCGAGGGGAGCAGTCATTTTCTATCTGGCATCACTGGTCAGAGCTTTTTCACTGAAATCGCCCCATGTATTTCTGAGATGGGGGTTCGTCGGTGCTTTGAAGATGGCGCCGATGCCTGTCGCTTGAACTTGTTGTTGGAGTTTACCCTTAGTGACAGCCAGGTTCGCCTGCACATCAAAAATGCCAAAATGGATCGGGTCTATTGGCTGTCGATCAAGAAAATGTGATCACCCCTGGCCTTGGGTACGATTCTTATTCGGACCTGCATTTTTTTCGATGTAATCAATGATCATCCCTGCAACGTCTTTTCCAGTGGCTCGTTCAATGCCTTCCAGGCCGGGCGAGGAGTTGACCTCCATGACCACCGGGCCATGATTGGATCTTAATAAATCGACACCACAAACACGCAGCCCCATGGCTTTAGCGGCACGAATGGCGGTTGAGCGCTCTTCCGGGGTGATTTTGATCAGTTCTGCCTGGCCGCCACGATGCAGATTAGAGCGGAATTCACCAGGTTTGGCCTGGCGTTTCATCGAAGCAACCACCTTGTCACCGATCACAAAGCAACGAATATCCGCACCACCGGATTCCTTGATGTACTCCTGCACCATGATGTTGGCTTTTAATCCCATGAATGCCTGAATCACACTTTCAGCGGCTTGAGCGGTTTCTGCCAGTACGACGCCGATTCCTTGGGTGCCTTCCAGCAGCTTGATCACCAGTGGAGCACCGCCAACCATGCGTATCAAATCCGGAATATCATCCGGCGAGTGAGCAAATCCGGTGACCGGCAAACCGATACCTTTACGCGAAAGCAGCTGTAAAGAGCGCAGTTTGTCACGTGAACGGGTGATGGCTACCGATTCGTTCAGGCTGTAAACTCCCATCATCTCGAATTGACGAACCACCGCCGTACCGTAGAAAGTCACTGAGGCACCAATTCGGGGAATGATGGCGTCAAAGTGCTCCAGATCTTCGCCCTTGTAATGAATCGAAGGCTTGTGGCTGGTAATGTTCATGTAGCAACGCAGGGTATCAACCACATGAGCGGTGTGTCCCTTGGCAGCTGCCGCTTCAAGCAGACGACGTGTCGAGTAGAGTGAAGGGTTGCGAGATAGGATCGCTAAATGCATGGCTTATATTCCAAAAATCAGGGTGTTCCAAAGAGATACTG
>SKHR01000173.1 GCA_007116865.1 Marinospirillum sp.
ATAAAGCGGAACTGGCCAGAATGCAGCTCGGCGCTATAACCCAGCAGCGGTTCTGGCAGCAGGTATTTGGCGTAAGCGGCTTCAGCGGCTTCGCACTCTTCCCACATCTCAGCAACCGCTTTGGGGTCGGGCTGAATGTTTTCTTCCTTGCATATCTGGCGCACCACGCGAATGCCAAAACTACAGTGCATCACCTCATCGCGCATGATGTATTGCAGTTGTTCAGCGGTGCCCCGCATCAGGCCGCGACGTTGCAGTGCAAAAATCGGTGAGAAGCCGTTATAAAACCAGCATCCCTCAAACACCGCAGCAAAGAAGAGATAAGCCATGATGAATTCTTGCAGTACCTTGGGATCTTTTAGGTCCAGGTCTGCGTGCATGATGGCTTCCAGGCGGCGGTTCGCTAAACGAATTTTGGCGTGGATTTCAGGGACCACTCGGTAGCGATTGTAAATTTCCGCCTGATCCAGGTTCAGGGTTTCAATGCAGTGCTGATAGGTCCAGGTGTGCAGTGCCTCTTCATAGACCTGGCGTGCCTGATAAATCTGCAGTTCAGGCGCACTCATTTTTTCCATTACCGCCAGGCCAATGTTACGCATGGCCAGAATGTCGGAGGTGGTCAAATAAGCCAGGACATTTTCGTAGAGGTGTCGTTCCTGGGGCGTCAGCTTGTGATTGTAGTCATGCACATCCTGCGCCATGTTGATGTCCAGTGGCGTCCAATGGTTCTTGTTGGCATTGAGAAAATATTCCCAGGCCCAGGGGTATTGGAAAGGCGCTAACTGATTGATGTCGGTCTGCCCATTGATGACACGTTTGTCACTGGCATGAACCGCCTGCGCCGAATCGGTCGCAGGCTGTGAGCTTGTTGGGGTGTTCCAGTTCAGCATGAGGACTCCTTACTGACAGGCTTCGCAATCGGGGTTGTCGATCGAGCAGACCGCCGGGGCGGGGCTGCTGGCGGCTTCGGCGGTTTTTTCAACACCGGTCGCCGCGCGTGTGCGCAGGTAATAGGTGGTTTTAAGGCCGCGTTTCCATGCCAGGCGGTAAAGCGCATCAATTTTTGGACCCGAGGCTTCGGCCAGGTAGAGGTTGAGTGACTGGGCCTGATCCAGCCATTTCTGCCGCCGTGCCGCTGCTTCAACCAGCCACTGAGGCTCCAGTTCAAAAGCAGTCGCATAAATCGCTTTGAGGCGATCTGGGACGCGAGAAATCGCTGCCAGGCTGCCATCGTAGAATTTCAGGTCGTTGATCATGACCTCATCCCAGAGTCCCAGCGCTTGCAGTTCACGCACCAGATAGGGGTTCACCATGGTGAACTCACCGGACAGGTTGGATTTGACAAACAGGTTCTGGAACGAGGGTTCAATAGAGGCACTGACACCACAGATATTGGCGATGGTCGCGGTTGGAGCGATCGCCAGCACATTACTGTTACGCATACCCTGTGCGAGGATTTGCTCACGCAGGCTGTCCCAGTCCAGGCGGCAGGAGCGATCCAGCTCCAGCGCGCCCTGGCGTGCGGCGGCAACCCGCTCAATGGAGTCCAGCGGCAGTATGCCCTGACTCCACAAAGAACCTTCGTAGGTGGAGTAGCAGCCTCGTTCGGCGGCCAGTTGTGAAGAGGCGCTGAGTGCATAGTAGCTGACCAGCTCGGTGCTCTGGTCGGCAAAAGTGAGTGCTTCCTCACTGGCGTAGGCAATGCCCAGTTGCTGCAGAGCGTCCTGGAAGCCCATCATGCCCATGCCCACCGGGCGATGACGCAGGTTAGAACGGCGTGCCTGTGGCAGGCTGTACCAGTTGATGTCGATCACGTTATCCAGCATCCGCACCGCGGTGGTGATGGTGCGTTGCAGCTTGGCTTCGTCCAGCCCCTTGTCAGTCAGGTGCGCAGCCAGGTTGACCGAGCCCAGATTGCACACAGCGATTTCATCATCATTGGTGTGCAGCGTGATTTCGGTACAGAGGTTCGAGCTGTGAACCACTCCCTGATGCTGGTTGGTGTAACGCAGGTTACAAGGATCTTTGAAAGTGATCCAGGGGTGACCGGTTTCAAACAACTGAGTCAGCATTTTGCGCCACAGGGCCTGAGCCTGGACCTTTTTAAACACCTTGATTTCACCACGCTCCGCCTGGGCTTCGCGTTCTTCATAGGCCTTGCGGAATGCCTCACCATAAAGCTCATGCAGTTCAGGCACTTCGTTGGGTGAGAAGAGCGTCCACTCCTCATTGGCTTCCAGGCGCTGCATGAACAGATCAGGTACCCAGTTGGCAGTGTTCATGTCATGGGTACGACGGCGGTCATCGCCGGTGTTTTTGCGCAGCTCCAAAAATTCTTCAATGTCGATGTGCCAGGTTTCCAAAAAGGCACAGACCGCGCCTTTACGCTTGCCACCCTGATTGACTGCCACGGCGGTGTCGTTGGCAACTTTCAGGAAGGGTACCACCCCCTGGCTTTTACCATTGGTGCCTTGAATATAAGCGCCCAGGCCACGGACACGTGTCCAGTCGTTACCCAGTCCACCGGCATACTTGGACAACATGGCGTTGTCACGGATGCTGTTGAAAATGCCTTCAAGATCATCTGGTACAGTGGTCAGATAACAGGAGGACAACTGTGGACGCAGGGTGCCAGAGTTGAACAGGGTGGGTGTGCTGGTCATGAAATCAAAGCTGGAAATCAGGTGGTAAAACTCCACCGCTCTTTTCTCACGCTCGATTTCATTGACAGCCAGTCCCATCGCCACGCGCATGAAAAACACCTGGGGCAGTTCAAAGCGTGCCTCATTCTCGTGCAGGAAATAACGGTCATAGAGGGTTTGCAGGCCGAGATAAGAGAACTGCAAGTCACGCTCTGGAGTCAGGGCAGCAATCAAAGGAGCAGTGTCAAATTCGAGCAGGCGTGGATCCAAGCGCCCGACTTCAACACCAAATTTCAGGTAACGTTTGAAATAAGCATCAATGTCGGTTGAACCGTCAGCGCTCAAACCGAGCAGGGTCAGCGCTTCATTTTGCAGGCTGTCCAGCAAGAGGCGAGCCGCTGCCTGGCTGTAATCCGGATCTAGCTCAATCAGGCCACGCGCCGCCAAAATACAGGCTTGATCCAGGGCTTTTTGGGTGATGCCATCAAACAGGCTGTGCGACAGAGCACGCCAGATTTTTTCTGGCTGGGCCTGGGTAAGTCCAT
>SKHR01000139.1 GCA_007116865.1 Marinospirillum sp.
GCGACAGCTACTGAGCTGGTCACACGAGGCGCACAGGTCATCATCGCAGACCTCAATATCGAAGCTGGCAAGGCTCTGGTTAAAAAGCTCGGCGAGCAACAGGCGGTCTTTTCTCCCTGTGATGTAACGGATGAAAACCAGGTTGCTACTGCCATCCAGCTCGGACAGCAAACCTTTGGTGAGCTCTCTGGCGTGATCAATTGCGCAGGCATCGTTGTGGTGCAAAAACTGCTTGATCGCGACTTAAACCCGGCCTCACTGAATGATTTTAGTAAGGGTATACAGATCAACCTGATTGGCAGCTTTAATGTGGCTCGCTTAGCCGCAGCGGCAATGGCTAGAAAAACCGCAAACAAGGAAGCAGACGGTGAAAAAGGCGTGATCATTCAAACGGCATCGATTGCTGCATTTGATGGCCAGGTTGGGCAGGCCAGCTATGCGGCCTCAAAAGCAGGGGCCGTTGGGATGACTCTACCTATGGCGCGCGAACTGGCCCGCCATGGCATTCGGGTGATGACGATTGCGCCAGGTGTTTGCGGCACACCTATGATGGCTGGCATTCCTGACGAGGCCAGAGCCACACTTGAAGCCAGCGTTCCCTTCCCTAAGCGATTGGGCAAACCAGAAGAGTTTGCGTCGTTGGTTGCTCACATTATCGAAAACACCTATCTCAACGGCGAAGTCATCCGCATGGATGGCGCCATTCGCATGAGCTAAGTAGAGGATACTGCCGTGAACTTTACTCTAACCGAAGAGCAGCTGATGATTCAGCAGACTGCGCGCCAGTTTGCTGAAGACGTGCTTGCGCCTCAGGCTGAAAAGCTGGATCAGACATCCGACCCAGACCTACTGTCCAGTCACCTGAATCAGCTGGCGGAGCTGGGGTTTATGGGACTCAACATTGAGTCTCAATACGGCGGCACTGAAGCCGGCAGCCTAGCCTTTTCACTCGCGATCACCGAACTTGCGCGAGCTTGCGCATCAACCGCTGTCTCGGTTTCTGTCAGCAATATGGTCGCAGAAGTGATTCAAGCGGTCGGCTCGGAAGCACAAAAAAACGCTTATCTGCCCAAGCTCTGCAGTGGTGAATATGCTGGCGGCAGCTTTTGCCTCACCGAAACCGAGGCCGGCTCTGATCCGGCTGCGATGAAAACCAGAGCAACTCGTGTTGCTCAAGGCTGGCGTCTGGCGGGTACCAAGGTTTGGATTTCCACGGCAGCCATCGCTGGAGTGTTCGTTGTTTGGGCAGTGACCGACCCCGAGGCTCCTAAAGGCAAAGGGATCTCCTGTTTTTTAGTGCCCGCGAATACACCCGGAATAACCATTGGTAAACCGGAAAAGAAAATGGGGCAAAAAGGTTCTGGTACCCATGAGGTTATTTTTGATGATTGCGTGATTCCTGAAGACGCCCTGTTAGGCAAAGAAAATGCAGGCTTCAAACTGGCCGTGACTGAACTGGCTGGTGGCCGGATTGGCATCGCCTCTCTAGCTCTGGGTGTCGCGCTTGCTGCTTTGGATTATGCGCGCGACTATGTGAAAGAGCGCAAGCAGTTTGGCCAGCCACTGGCTGAGTTCCAGGGTTTACAGTGGATGCTTGCCGAACACTACACCCAGATGGAGGCTGCTCGACTGCTCACCCTGCAAGCAGCAAGCTTAAAGGAGCAAGGAAAGCCTTTTGCCGCCCAGGCCGCCATGGCCAAACTCCACGCCAGCGAGCAGGGTAACCGTGCGTGCTATGCTGCTCTTCAGCTACTTGGCGCAAATGGCTATATGCAGGAGTACCCGCTAGAACGCTTTGCTAGAGACATTCGAGTCACCAGCATTTATGAAGGAACCAGTGAGATTCAAAAAATCATCATTGCCCGCCACTTGCTGAGTGATTAAAACTCAAAGCGGTAACCCAGCTCCATATATCCTCGGTCACCACTGATTTCCAGATCATTAAAATAGCTCAGATGCAGGTAATGGCCGGGGATGAAAGCCTGCCCTACACCCAGCTCGAGGGTCTTCTGCTCATCATCCTCAAGACCCAGGGTGAAGCCAGCAAACACTTCGATTGATTCCAGGGGCTGAGATAAGCGCAACTCCAGGTTGCTGTATTTATCATCCAGATCAAGGAGTTTTTCTAACGTGAGTTCGGCACTGACGTCCGCATCCAGACGCCAGCCCAACGACCAATAAAACCACTGGGCATCGCGATCAAAGCTGATCGAGGTTTCGTTCCTTAACCCAATATCGTAGGAAAAACCTTCCTGGCTTTCTCCCTGATAACCCACCGACAGCTCAACCTCACTGTGATCACGCAGCTTTTGGTCGGAGTCCAACCAGTCCTGTGTTTCTATTTGAGCTGCTAAATAATAGCCTTGAATCCACTGATATTTTCCACCCAGCTCAAAACGCCACTGTGCATCATCCTCTGAATTCAACCCCTGCTGCAAATGCGTCGCAAAATGACCACTGAAATCCGCGTGTAGCAGTGGTGCGGCCAGTAAGAAGCTGAACAAAGCAAAAGTGGAACACCCTTTATTCATGTCTTTCTCCCTTGATTGAAAGATGTGCTGATCCAGAGCTGGATTGGGGTTCATACTGAGCCATCAGCCAGCCGAAAGCCAGACCCGGAAACAACATTAAAATACCGTAAATCACCGGCGCAATCGAAAGTTGCGCATTATTGAGCACCAGCAGAGTGATCACCAGCGCGGTGCCGCCATTCTGTACCCCGACTTCGAGACCCAGGGTGGTTTGCTGAGCGTGCGGCAAACGCCAGACACTGGCCCATGCCCACCCCAGACCGATCGCAGTGACATTCATTAAAATCACGGCCGGGGCTGTGGCACGTAAAAAGCCGGGCATCTGCGCCCAGTTATTGTGGGTGATCGCAATCAGCACACCCAGTAGAAACAACAAAGAAGCCGGCCTTAATGCAGGAATCAATCGCTTTGCAAAGCTAGGCCAGTAGGCAGCAATCGACATCCCGAGCAGGATTGGCAGTAAGGAAATCAGCAGTAATTGTGCCCAGGTACGCAGTAGTGGCAGGTGAATAGCCTCTGTCTGCCCAAGCCCCCAATGCAGGGCAAGGGCTGATAAAAGCGGCAGGGTAAAAGGCACGATCAAGCTGGTGATGGCGGTCAAGGTGACCGAGAGCGCCACATCACCGCGCGCTAGAAAAGTCATCAGGTTCGACGTAGCGCCGCTGGGCGCAAAACTAAGGATCAACAGCCCGACCGCATAGATGGGCTCGGGTTGCAGCAAGGCAATGGCCAGCAAAGCCGCCAGGGGGGGCAATAAAAACTGACCGCTCAAACCCAGTGCAACCGCCTTCGGCGCTTGACGAACACGTAAAAAATCTTGTACTGACAGGGTCAATCCCATGCCCAGCAAAATGGTAAAAAGCGCCAGCGGTAAACCCAGGCTTAGCAGCCAGTCTTGCTGCATGGGAATTAGATATCGGTCAGGTCATCTTCATCCAGAACCTGAGCCAGCAACGCCGCTTGCTCATCCAGATCAAAGACCATGAAGGCGGGCTCAATACGCACAAACTCGTCGAAAACGTCGCGGTCAATATCCTCTGGCCACAAGCTTTCGTCCTCTTCCCAGGAAAAGAGTTCGTTTTCAAGGATGTCCAGGTAACGCTCTTCGAGAAAAGCGTCAAGATCCTCTTCCGATTCCAATTCGGGGATCAGGTAGGTGGTTGACTCCTGATTGACTTCTTCCAGAGTCACTTGATCCTCAGCTGTATCCGCCAAGTTATTGATCCAGTCAACAAATGCCGGTTGCAGCTTGACACTGATCGCAGAGCGGTTAAGCATTTTCATTCATGGATCTCCTGTTGGACAACGTCAGCCATTATGCGCGTTAAGCGACGGGAATCCAAGCGGATTCCCGTGCAATCGGCGCGGATCAGTTATGCGCGTGCAGGGCCTCGTTCAGTTCAACCGCACTTTTGTTCGCCAGACATTCAATGCGGCCATTCAAAGAGTTACGACGGAACAACAGATCTGTCTGCCCGGCCAGTTCACGTGCATTCAACACTTTCACTTCCTGCTTTTGATCATCCAGCAGGGTGACCTTGCTGGAAGCAGTCAAATACAGACCGGCTTCGACCGTACAGCGATCGCCCAGCGGAATACCAACCCCGGCATTGGCACCGATCAAGCACTGCTCACCGACAGAAATAATGATATTGCCACCACCCGACAGGGTGCCCATGGTTGAGCAGCCACCACCCAGATCGGACCCCTTACCAACAAACACGCCCGCACTGATGCGCCCTTCGACCATATTCGGACCAGCCGTGCCTGCATTGAAGTTGACAAAACCCTCATGCATGACGGTGGTGCCTTCACCGATATAGGCACCTAAGCGAACTCGGGCTGTATCAGCAATCCGCACACCGGAAGGAATCACATAGTCAGTCATGCGTGGAAACTTATCCACAGAGGTTACCGTCAGAATCTTGCCCTCCATCCGCGCCTGCAACTGCCGCTGAGTCAGCTCTTGAGGGTCAATCGCACCCTCATTAGTCCAGGCCACGTTTTTAAGCAGACCAAAGGCACCGGTCAGATCGGTTTGGTGCGGTTTTAACATGCGGTGGGAGAGCAAATGCAGCTTGAGATACACCTCAGGCACACTGCTGGGCTCTGCATCGCGAGCCAACAGACAGACCGCCAGCGGACGGTGGCTGCGTTTTAACTGCTGAGCCACCACCGCCAAATCATGGTCATTGGCTTCATCCAGTGCCTCGGACAGAGCATCCAGGCGATCCACTGAGATCGACAGGGTTTCATTGCCACCTTCATAGTTCGTGGCATCAATCAGCGCCTGAACAACCGCTGGCGCGGGGTTTAACAAAGGATAGGGGTAATAAATTTCAAGCCACTCTCCCTGGCTGTTTTGTGTTCCTACGCCCAATCCACAGGCAAAAAGTTGTGGTGTTGTCATCGGAAAATCCTCAACAAGTCAGTCTTGCAATAAGTGGTTTCGCCAGTGATCTTCATCAAAACCCAGCAACAGAAGATCCGCCCTGGCCAAAATAGGTCGCTTGATCACACTCGGGTTCGCTTGCATCAATAACAGCGCAGACTCCAGGCTCAAGTTTTCACGTTCTGCCTGCGGCAAACGGCGCCAGGTCGTGCCACGCCGATTGATGAGCGCCTCCCATCCGAGTTGATCACTCCATGCTTTCAGTAACTGCGGATCAACGCCCGCTTTTTTGTAATCATGAAAACGGTAGGGCAAGGCTTGGGAATCCAGCCAGGCACGTGCTTTTTTCATGGTGTTGCAATTAGGAATGCCATAAAGGGTCAGCATTTTAACGTGTTTCTCCACAGCCTGTCTCAATAAAGCGTCTTAGACGTTCGGCGCCCTCGACACAAATCGCGGGTTCAGCCACCAGCGCCATGCGCACTCGAGCCGAACCTGGGTTCACGCCATCGACATCGCGCGACAAATAACTGCCGGGCAATACCGCCACATTTTCTTCAGCCAGCAAGCGGCGGGCAAAGTCCTTGTCATCAACCGGGGTTTGCGGCCAGAGATAAAAACCCGCATCTGGACGCTGGATATTCATGACCGGAGACAGGATATCCAGCACCGCATCAAACTTGGTGCGATACAAATCCCGATTTGCTTTCACATGTGCTTCATCCTGCCATGCCACGGCAGAAGCCACCTGATGATGCAGTGGCATGGCACAGCCGTGATAGGTCCGGTAGCGCAAGAAGGCCTGGATCAGTTGAGCATCTCCCGCGACAAAGCCCGAGCGCAACCCCGGCAGGTTTGAGCGCTTAGATAAAGAATGGAAAACCAGGCAGCGGCTGAAATCGGTTCTGCCGGCCCGTGCACAGACATCCAGCAGACCCAAAGGTGGCTGAGCCTCATCAAAGTAGATCTCTGAGTAACACTCATCGGCGCAGATCACAAAACCAAACTCATCGGCCAGATCCAAAAGCCGTCTTTGCTGGGCTTCGCTGAGTACCGCACCCGTGGGATTACCGGGCGAACAGATAAAAACCAACTGGGTCTCTTGCCAGACCTTTTCTGGCACCTGATCAAAATCTGGCTGAAAGCCGGTTTCTGCAGTGGCATTCAGGTAATGTGGCTGCCCCCCTGCCAGCAATGCCGCGCCTTCGTAAATCTGATAAAAGGGGTTAGGCATCACCACCTTGGCAGGGCGCTGCCGATCCACCAGCGCCTGAACGATGGCAAACAAAGCCTCGCGCGTGCCATTGACCGGCAAAATCTGGGTGTCTGGGTTCAGGCAGGTATTGGGCAGATGAAAACGACGACGGCACCAGTCCACCATCGCCTCACGCAAACTCAGCTCCCCTTTGGTAGCAGGGTAATGACTGACTTTTGCCAGTGCATCACGCAGGGCGTCCAGCACTAAAACCGGTGCCGGATGCTGGGGTTCTCCAATGGTCAGGGCAATCCGCTCCAAGGCTGGATTTGGCTGCACTCCCGCCGTCAACTCAGCGAGTTTTTCAAACGGATAGGGGTGCAACCGCTGCAAGTCTGGATTCATTATTTTTGCCTGTAAAAGCCCGCTTCAGGGCATCAAATCAAGAGTAACCGGTTTGCCGTGCTTCACGGTCCAGTGTTTCACACAGACGTGATTGCAAGCGCAGACATAAATCCGGGTCGGACAGGGGGCGACCATCCTGGTGGGTGATAAAAAATACGTCCTCAACCCGTTCGCCAAAGGTGGCGATTTTCGCATTTTGTAGCCACAAATCAAATTCCACGAAAATTCGCCCAATCCGTGCCAACAGGCCAGGCCGATCTGGAGTGACAACTTCAACCAGGGTACGCTGGTTGATTGGGTCGTTACTGATCAACACCTGGGTGGGGCGGGTAAAATGCTTGAGCTGCCGCGGCGTATGGTGGCGAACCAGGGTCGGAAACCGCTCGGGGGTCTCCAGCTCACGAATCAACTCCGCGCGAATTTCTTCCAGACGCTCAGGCGCGCGAGGCACCTGCCCATCCTGTTCTAACACGATCAAAGTATTCAAGGTGATGCCACTGCGACTGGTGCTGATCCTGGCATCATGGATCGACAAACCCAGACGATCCATGATCGCGGCGGTGGCCGCAAAACCAAAAGCCACATCCGGTGAGTGGATGAATACCTTGGTTCCCCCTTCCACCATGTCAGCCGTTGGCGCTGACACCAGCACCAGGGGTTTGTCACTGCCCTGATGAGCGATGATGCCTTGAGTCTGCCAGGCTAGTTCACTGGGGGTGACCTGTAAAAAGTAGTCATCATCCAGGGTTTCCCATACTGGCAGCACCTGATCATGAGCCACCCCCATCAGACTGAGCAGCTGCAAAGCCTGCTGCCGGGTCTCTTGCATCCACTCCTGGCTGTCAATCGGATTTTCCAGACCGCGCCGAAATGCGCGGCTGGTTTCATGGTAAAGCTGATTGAGCAGACTGGCACGCCAGCCGTTCCAAAGGTTGGGGTTAGTCGCATTGATATCGGCCAGAGTGATCAAATAAAGATAGTCCAAATGCACCTGATCCCGGACCGTTTCTGCAAAGCGGCGAATCACTTCTGTATCAGAAAGATCCTGCTTCTGGGCCGTCATGGATAACAACAGATGATGCTCAACCAGCCAACTCACCAGGTGCCGGTCGCGTGCCGACAACTGATGCTGACGTGCAAACAAATCCACATCCTCAGCGCCTAAATCCGCATGGTTGCCGCCTCGCCCCTTGCCCAGATCATGAAACAAACCGGCCAGCCACAAAAGTTCCAGCTTGGGAATCTGCCCGATCAGTGCCACCGCCAGAGGGAAACGCGCCTCTGCACCTGGTTCACGCAAGGCCTGCAAAAAGCGCAGCAGCCTCAGGGTGTGCGCGTCCACCGTATAGATATGAAACAAATCATGCTGGGTCAAACCCACTGCATGACCAAACTCCGGGATATAACGCCCCAGCAGCCCGTAGCGACTCATGCGCGTCAACTGTAAGGGCACATCCCCACTGGAACGCAGCAGGGTCATGAACAGGGACTGACAACGCAGATCCTGACGAAAAGCCTCATCAATCAAATGACGCTGATCACGGATGGCACGAATGGTGGTCGCCTTCACACCGCGAATCTCCGGGTGCTCTGACATGAGTAAAAAGATTTCAATCAGCGCAAAGGGCGTCTGCTCAAACACCTCATCATCGATCAGGGCGATTCGATCCCCTTCCATTTGAAAACGCCGATTCAGCGGGGTCACTGCCTGAGCCTCAGGGGCTGCCAGCAGGGTTTCCTCAAAGTGCTGCAACAGCATATCGTTGAGTTCAACCAGGGTGGTCACCACCCGAAAAAAACGCTTCATGAACTGCTCAACGGCCAGGCGTTTTTCACTATCCAGATAACCGAACAACACGGCCAGCTGACGCTGAAAGTCAAACAACATGCGGTCTTCCGCCCGGCGCGACAAAATATGCAAGGCATAACGTACCTGCCACAAAAAGCACTGCCCCTGCTCCAGCAGGCGATACTCGTTGGCAGTCAGAAACTGAGCACTCGGTAGATCATCCAGGCGGGCGGTTTTAAAATGCCGCTTAGCTACCCAGCCAATCATCTGAATATCGCGCAAGCCACCCGGCGAGCTTTTGACGTTAGGCTCCAGGTTGTACTCACTGTGATTAAATTTTTGATGGCGCTGCTGCTGCTCTGCCAGTTTGGCACGAAAAAAATCGCCGGACGGCCACAAGCCTGACTGGTTGATCCGCGTTGCCAGAGCCTGTGTCAGGTGGGCGTCACCACAGAGGTGGCGGTGCTCCAACAGGTTGGTCATCACGGTGATGTCTGCCCTGGCCTCCTCAACACACTCATCCAGCGTGCGCACACTATGGCCAATTTCAAGCCCCAGGTCCCACAGCAGGGTCAAAAAGTCGGTCAAGGGAGCCTGATACAACTGATCATCCGACTCACCCAGCAGAATCAACAAATCAACATCGGAATGCGGGTGTAACTCGCCACGGCCATAACCGCCTACGGCGATCAGCGCCAAGGGAGCTTGCGGCCAGGCAAACAACGACCAGACCACCTCAAGCAGCCGGTCCACCGCCCAGGCCCGTCCCAGCACCAGATCTCGAATATCAGCGCCATCATAAAAAGCCTGATCCAGACGCTGACTGATCAGACCAAGCGCCTGTTTAAGCAAAACTACGCGAGCAGCGGGATTTGCCTGTAACTGAGACTGCAAGCGAGAAAAGTCATACAACGCGAGATCGGGCTTAAACTGATAATGCAGGCTCATCGGGTGATCCTCGCGCGTCAGTGGCTGACGAATTAGCTGAAAGGTTCCTCACTGCGCCGGGTCAACACCTCTACCCCGCTTTCAGTGACTAGCAGTGTATGTTCCCACTGGGCCGACAGGCTGTGATCTTTGGTGACCACCGTCCAGCCATCCCGCAGGGTTTTACAGTGACGTTTGCCCGCATTGATCATCGGCTCAATGGTAAAACACATGCCCGGCGCCAATACCAGATCACTGCGTGGTGTATAGCCATCATAGTGCAACACCTGCGGATCCTCATGAAAAACCCGGCCGATGCCATGCCCACAGTACTCCTGCACCACCGAAAAGCGCTCCTTGTCAGCCATTTTCTGAATGGCTTTACCAATCGAAGACAGGCGTTCACCAGGACGCACCAAATCAATCGCAGCATAAAGCGCCTGCTGGGTAAACTCAGTCAGCCGACGTGCGAGAATGCTGGGCTCACCCACATAAAACATTTTACTGGTATCGCCGTGATAGCCGTCTTTGATCACGGTGATATCGATGTTCACAATATCGCCCTTCTTAAGGCGTTTGCCGTCCTCAGGGATGCCATGACAGATCACATGATTGACTGAGGTGCAAATCGATTTTGGAAAACCCCGGTAATTCAAAGGCGCAGGTGTTGCTGCCTGTGTCTGGGTAATATGATCATGACAGATTTGATTCAGCTCACCGGTGGTCACGCCAGGCTGTACATAAGGCTCAATCATCTCCAGGACTTCCGCAGCCAGACGACCAGCAACACGCATTTTTTCAATTTCTTCAGGGGTTTTGATAGTGACGTTCATGACTCACTCATAAAAAGTGGGGCACAGGCAGGGGTCGGGCTTTATATCAGCGCCAGACTATGCTATAAAGTGCGCGCTCGAATTTCAGATCGAAAGGATACGGCAAGGTGCCTTACAAGGCAAACTGCCCACCCTCGCAATGAACGAGCGAATTAACTTAACGTCACACATATATCGGCACAGGCATCTGGGTGCCCACGACTTGGTCGAGGGTTGGTGTCTGGGATATATGGAGGCTCAACCCGTACAATCGGAGCATAAACAACATGGCACAAGTTTCCATGCGCGACCTGCTGCAAGCTGGCGCACACTTTGGTCACCAGACCCGCTACTGGAACCCGAAAATGGGCAAGTACATTTTCGGTGCACGCAACAAGATTCATATCATCAACCTGGAAAAAACCGTTCCGGCCCTGAACGAGGCGATCGCCTTTGTTGAGAAGCTGTCTGGCGGCAAAAACAAAATTCTGTTTGTTGGCACCAAGCGTGCGGCAAGCAAGGTGATTCGTGAGGAAGCCGACAAAGCCGGCATGCCTTATGTGAACCACCGCTGGCTGGGCGGCATGCTTACCAACTACAAAACCATTCGTCAGTCAATCCGCCGCCTGCGTGATCTGGAAACCCAGCAGCAAGACGGAACGTTTGACAAGCTGACCAAAAAAGAAGTGCTGATGAACCAGCGCGAAATGGAAAAGCTTGAGCGCTCTATCGGCGGCATCAAGAACATGGGCGGCCTGCCTGACGCCCTGTTTGTCATCGATGTTGACCACGAGCGTCTGGCCATCAACGAAGCCAACAAGCTGGGCATTCCAGTGATCGGCGTCGTTGACACCAACTCAGATCCTGATGGTGTTGATTTTGTCATTCCTGGCAATGACGACGCTATTCGCGCGATCAAGCTTTATGTCGGTGCCATTGCAGCAGCCTGTGGCAAAGGCAAAGAAGGCATCACCGAAGAGCTGGTTGAAGTTTCTGAGCAAGCAGAAGCGGCCGAGTAATGTCTGAAGCGGGGCATCCCCGTTTCTTTCTGTCGGGTGCAGTCCATCGCACCCGTTCAGCCCATCCATATTCAAGAGGATACTGAAGCATGGCAACAATTACTGCCTCCCAGGTAAAAGAACTCCGCGAACGTACCGGCCTGGCCATGATGGAGTGCAAAAAAGCACTGCAAGAAGCCAACGGTGACATCGAACAAGCCATTGAAAACCTGCGCAAATCATCCGGCCTTAAAGCCGCCAAAAAAGCCGGTCGTATTGCCGCTGAAGGTGCGATTGCCACCCGTGTCGCAGCCGATGGCAGCTATGGCGTGATGGTCGAGGTCAACTCTGAAACTGACTTTGTTGCCCGTGATGATAACTTCCTCGGTTTTGTTGGTCAGGTCGCTGACAAGCTCCTGGCTAGCCGTGAAACCGACGTCGCAGCTCTGACGGCTGGCGAACTGGAAAGTGCCCGTGAAGCCCTGGTACAAAAAATTGGTGAGAACATTACTGTTCGTCGTGCAACGCTGGTTGAAGCGGCCGCTGGCGGCGTGATCGGCCAGTATGTTCATGGCGGTCGCATCGGTGTATTGACCCAACTGAGCGCAGGCAACGAAGAAGTGGCTAAAGATGTCGCCATGCACGTTGCTGCGGTCAATCCACGGGTTTGCCGTCCTGAAGACATGCCTCAGGAAACCCTGGACAAGGAAAAAGAAATCA
>SKHR01000012.1 GCA_007116865.1 Marinospirillum sp.
CAGTAACAATGACCTGGATCTTTGGGCTGAAATGCAAACGGCGGCGCTTTTAGCTAAGGGCGTGGCGCAACAGGCGGATGTGATGAACACCCAGCAGGCGCTTTCAATGGCCTGTGTGACTCCCGGAAATCATGCCAAAAACCAACGCGGTCAACTGCGTGCCGGTTATCAGGCCGATATGATCAGCCTGCAACTGGATCAACCCGATGCCCTGCCCTTGCATCATATCTTGTCGCAGCTGGTGTATGGACGCATGGCTGATAAGGTGGTGAATGTCTGGGTGGCTGGCCAACCATGTGTGCGCAACAAAGAACTTTTGACCGCAGACCTTGAACAAATCCGTCACGATGCCCATCTATGGGTTCAGAAGCTCAATAAGGACGCACTTTAATGACTGACTCCACACAAAACTCGTCAACCGGCATCAACGTTGACCCTGGTGAAGTGGCTAAATTTGAAGCCCTGGCCTCACGCTGGTGGGACCCGAACAGCGAGTTCAAACCCCTGCATGATATCAATCCGCTTCGAGCCAACTGGATTGATACCAAAGCACCGGTCGCAGGCAGCCAGTTGGTGGACGTAGGCTGTGGAGGCGGCCTGCTGGCTGAGGCGATGACCCAGCGTGGCGCGCATGTCACCGGCATAGATATGGGCGAAGCGCCCCTGTCAGTGGCTAAACTGCATCAGTTGGAGTCAGGCTTGACCATCAACTACCGCCAGATGACCGCTGAGCAACTGGCCGAAGAAGCACCGGAAAGCTTTGATCGGGTCACCTGCATGGAAATGCTTGAGCATGTTCCCGACCCCGCCGCCGTGATCCAAGCCTGTGCTCGTCTGGTCAAACCGGGCGGACAGGTGTTTTTCTCGACACTCAATCGCAACCCGAAAGCCTACCTGTTCGCCATCATCGGTGCTGAATATGTGATGAACCTCTTGCCACGTGGCACCCACGAATACAGCAAGTTTATTCGCCCCTCTGAAATGGGACAGTGGATTCGTGAAGCCGGGCTTGAGATGCGAGAAATTGTTGGCATGACCTATAATCCGTTGACCAAACGTTATCGCCTGAACCCCGATGATGTGTCCGTCAACTATCTGGTGCACTGTGAAAAACCTCATGACACTCAATAAAGCCCTGTTTTTGGGCCTTGTATCGGCCTGGGCACTGGCTGGCTGCCAAGCCATCACGCCTTCGACTGATCATCAGGCGACCCTTGAAGCAATGCCAGAAGCCTTGGTGTCTGTGCGTGCGCAAGGCAATGAGCCTTTTTGGCGGATTCATATCGAAGCCGACCAAACCCTTGAGCTTTCCCGTTTAGGCGAGCCTGACGCGTTTTTTGACTGGTTTACAGGCACGTTTGAGCTGAGTGATTGGCGTTCAAGCCGCCGTGAAGACCTTGCGCTTGAGCTGAGCGCGCACATCTGCCATGACACCATGACCGGCATGCCCTACCCGCTGAGCGCGCAGTTGAGTTATCAAGATCAAGTGCTGCAAGGCTGTGCTGGTGATCCAGCCGATCTGCTCATCGGACCTGAGTGGCACTTCATGACCTTAAACAGTCAAGAAGTTGTCACCCAAATCACCTTAAACTTCACCGAAGAAGGCCGGCTCTTTGGAAGCGGTGGGTGTAATCGTTATATGGCCGGTTACCACCTGACCGGCGAAAACCTGATTCTCAGTGCCCCGGCTTCGACCATGATGGCCTGTGAAAGCTCGGTCATGCGTCAGGAGCAGGCTTATTTTGAGCGGCTGACTCAAGTGACCGGCTTTGATATTGATCACCACAACCGACTGATCCTTTTGGATGGTCATCAAGTTTTATTGATTGGAGAACCGACCCCTTGAATACTGATCGACCTCGAAGTCCCTTGCAGGCTGTTTTGTTTGATCTGGATGGCACCCTTGTCGATACCGCGCCGGACCTTGCCCATGCACTCAACAGCCTGCTTGCAGAAAACAATCGTCCGACCCTGCCCTTTGATCGCATCCGTGATCAGGTCTCCAACGGCGGCAATGCCCTGATAAAATTAGGCTTTGATGTGGTTCCAGATGATCCGCAACATCCCTCATTAAGAGCACGGTTGTTAGAGATTTATCATCAGTGTGTGGCCAATCAAAGCAGCCTGTTTGATGGGTTGCCCAACCTGCTGGAGCAGTTGATCAGCTTGCAAATCCCCTGGGGCATCATCACCAACAAGCCTAGAATCTATACGGAATCACTGCTCAAGGCGCTCAACCTGACACCAGATATTCTGGTGTGTCCTGAGGACCTGGGTGTGAGCAAACCCGACCCGGCCCCCCTGCTCTATGCTGCACGCCAGCTGGCGGTTGATCCAACCCAGTGTGTCTATATCGGTGATCATCAACGCGATATCGAAGCCGGACGCAACGCTGGAATGCAGACGCTGGTCGCCGGTTTTGGTTACATTCCGTTGGAAGAAAACCCCAAGGACTGGCAGCCAGATTTTATTGCCACCAGTGTGATCGATCTGAACGCCTGGGTGTTACAGCGACTCAACTGAACAGGCGCATCAGCAGCGGAATCAAAAACGCGCTCAGCAGGCCGGTGACGCCCATGGATAATCCGGCGAAAGCACCGGCCAGATTGCTGATGGTAAAGCTGTGGGCCGTCCCAAAACCATGGGCGGCCAATCCCAGCGCAAACCCCTGAACTGCATGATCCTTGATATTGAGCAGGCGAAAAACCAGGGGGCCAAGCGCACAGCCGATGGCACCCGTCACCAGCACCAAACCGGCGGCCAGTGCCGGAAAACCCCCTATCTGCTCAGCAATGCCCATAGCAATGGGTGAGGTCACTGATTTAGGCAGCAAGGAAGCCAGCGTCGCCTCACCGCCACCCAGCCAGCGCACCAGCAGAAAAGTTGAGCCAACCGCCGTCAAAATACCCGCCAGGCAAGCCAGCATCAGCGGCACAAACTCGCGGCGAATCCGGGCGCTGTGATCAAACAGGGGCACCGCCAGGGCAACGATGGCCGGTCCCAGCAGAAAGTGAATGAACTGAGCCCCGGCAAAGTAGGTGGCATAGTCGATGCCGGTCAGCAATAAAAAACCGATCAACATCAGAATCGCGAGCAGCACCGGATGCAAAAAAGGCGTACCCCGTGCCCGTTTGTTGATCCATAACGCCAGCATAAAGGCGACCAGGGTCACCCCCAGATGCAACAGGGGGGATTGGGCCATCCCCGCGACCACCTGACTCAGGGGTTCACGCGGATTCATCGCTTTTCCCCATCCAGCGGCGTAACCCCTGCAGGGTCACCAGCGTCACCACCAGTGTTAGCAGCGTGCTGACCACCAGGGTAACCAGAATCACCCAAAAATCCTGACGCAGCAAAAGCGCGTGATTGATCAACCCCACCCCGGCAGGAACAAACAAAAGCGGCAGATAACGCAGCAAACCTTCGCTGGCACCGCGCAGGCTGGCAGACACCTGGCCTCGGGTTAACAGCCAGATCAGCAACAGCGCCATGCCCAGCACCGGCCCCGGTACTGGCAAGCCGCTCAACCGAACCAGCGCTTCACCGAGCAACTGGCACAGAAGCAGCAGCGCAAAACCGGCCAGCAGGTTCACTAGTTGAATACCACCGTTTTATTGCCATACACCAGCACACGATCCTGCAGGTGCCAGGCCAGCCCCCGCGCCAGAACCGCTTTTTCTACGTCCCGGCCCAGACGCACCATGTCTGAGGCAACATGCCGGTGATTCACCCTGACCGTGTCCTGATCAATGATCGGCCCGGCATCCAGTTCTTCGGTCACATAGTGGCAAGTTGCACCAATCAGCTTCACACCCCGCTCCCAGGCCTGATGATAAGGCTTGGCACCGGCGAAAGAAGGCAAAAAGCTGTGATGAATATTGATGATGCGGTGTGCATACTTCTGGCACAAGGTCGGTGGAATGATCTGCATATAACGGGCCAGCACCACACAATCGGCATTCACCTCATCAATCAACTGCTCAATTCGGGCGTAGGCTTCCGGTTTGTTGTCTGGCGTCACACTGACCCGCTCGTAGCGGATGCCGTGCCATTCCACCAAATCACGCAGATCTTCATGGTTGGAGATCACCAGCGGAATATCACAGTCCAGCTCCCCACTTTGCCAGCGATGCAGCAGATCAACCATACAGTGGGCTTCTTTAGAACACATCAGCACCACTTGTTTTTTGATTTCCGAATCAGTGATGTCCCACTCCATTTCATACTCACGTGCGATCGGTGTGAAAGCCGTACGAAAGGCATCCAGATCAAATGGCAGCGAGTCTGCACGGATTTCATGGCGCATAAAAAAGCGCTGCGCTTGCAGATCAGAGTGATGGTTGGCCTCGGTGATCCAGCCACCATACATGGCCAGAAAGTTACTCACCTTGGCTACGATGCCAACGCGGTCAGGACAGGAAATCGTCAATGTATAGGTGCGTTCCATGGAAATTCCGTTGTTATCAGGATGAAAATCGACACAAGGCGCGCATTATAGCGCTACCCAGGTCGAAACGTCATGGCTTCAGCGGTGTAGCGGCATGTTCACCAATCACCGTGGTCCAGGGGCGAATCTCCCAGTCAGTGACCAGACCGTGAATCACATAGGGGTCCTGCTGCGCAAATTCCACGACTGTTTGCGGGTCATCGACATTGAAAATCAACAATGCCGCATCCGCTGGCTCTGCCAAGGCACCCGCCAAAAATAACTCTCCACGCGCATGAGCGGCCCAGCCCCGCTGCAAATGCTCAGCCCGAAAGGACTCACGACGAGCCAGATAATCCTCACTGTAGGTGTAACGTAAAATATAATGTGCCATGTTTTTCTCACTTTATCTGATGGATTGCAGGGTGCTTCACCTAGTCTGGCGTTCAGGTATCAGTTGAACAGTGAATATGCCAATAACAGGCTTAAAACAGCCGCACACCAAGCAAGCAGCAGCCCCACTGCGGGCCAGGCATGCAGTGCGTGCTCCCAGGCTTGCAGACGTTTTCCTTTAGGCAAAGCCCAGTGAGCGGCTGGAAAAGAGGATAAACGAGCAGGCTGGGGATGTCTGCGATACCGCCACCAAAGCATCAAAAAAATGGCCGCCAAAATAGGGGGAAGCGCTTTTTTTAGCCAGGCCCACGACTCAAGCAGACGGCCCCTCCACTCAACCACTTCAGGCGTTGAGCTAAACCCAAGCCAAAACCAGGCATAGGTCGCGGCTAACACTACCAGCAGCCACCAGAACCCAAGCCAGTGCGTTGAAATACTTGGCGGCTGATCAACGGGCTGAGCACTGAGCAGCCATAAAAAGCGGCCCAACAAGAGACTGGTGAGCAGACTGCTTCCCAGCACTAACACACTCGGAATATCTAAACCAGTCAGGCTGGATTCCAGGCTTAGCTTGACCAGCATACCACCTGTCAGGGGCGCACCAGCCAGTATCAGCCCGAGCAGTCCGACACCCAACAAAAGCTGGCGGCGGCCGGCAGCATCCAGCAGAGCGAACAAACCAACACTCAAGAAGAGCCCGGCCTTAGCCAAGGCATGAGTGGTGATCAAAAGCACCAGGCTCAACAAGGCGAGTTCTTTCGATGCCCCTTCGAGCAACAAGCTCCCACCCAAAAGCGCCGTCATCAGGCCCATCTGGCTGATACTCGACCATGCCAGCAGCGTTTTGGGGTGAGTTTGAGCAAGCCCCCTCCCGCCTGCATAAAAAGCCGCCAAAAACCCAACAACCAGCAATGCAAAACCTGCGGTTTCCAAACCGGCTTGCGCGGGCAAAATTCGCAAGCCACCCAGCAGGCCGGCTTTGATCATCAATCCTGACAGCACCGCGCTGGCTGCTGTTGGTGCCACCGGGTGAGCCACAGGCAGCCAGATATGTACACCTAACACCCCTGACTTGATCGCCAGAGCAAGCCCCAAGGCCAAAAGCCCACTCACTGGCAGAGGGTGGGTAGCCAGCTCAGTAAAGCTCAACGCATGGCCACCCAGCAGCCCCAAGGAGAGAAAAAATGCCAGTTCCCCGATCAGGCTCATGCCTAGATAAAGACGCCCAGCCGCTCTAGCCGCTGGTGTTCTTGGTTGAATCACCATCCACCAACCCAAAAAACTCAACAACGCAAATAACACGTAAAAAGTCAGCAGGTCCGCCGCAAACAACAGCGCCAGATTGAGCAATCCCCCTAAGAGTAAAAGCACTTGCAGCTGAAGGTTGCCGCCCCAAAGCCGGGTGAAAAGGATCGCCAAAGGCCAGATCACCACAACCGGAAGCAACAATGCCTGCCCCCACTGATCCAAAACCCAAGGAGAAAAAGCAGACAGCGACGGGTAACTTAACACCCCTATTCCGACCGCCCAGCTACTCAGCGCAGTGACCAACGCCAGCCAGGACAAGGCATGCACTCGCCACACTGGCTTTTGGGGTGCCTGAGCTTTGTCAGCCAGAGGTTTCCATGCAATCTGCATGACCCGGAACAGATAAATGGCAGTCATCAGCGTACCAATCAAAAGCAGCATGACCGTCCACAGATCCTGCTGTTGAAGTGCCGCTTGAAGCAGCAGCCATTTCCCGGCAAATCCCGCTGTCGGCGGTGCGCCTAAAAGGCTAATGCTGGCAAGCACAAAAGCGATCCAGGCAACTGGCAGATCGAAGGCGCTTGCTTGCAGTTTTTCCAGTCGGTCTGTCATTAAGTGAAGTGTGAGCACCCCTGCCACCATGAACAACGCCGCTTTAGCCAAACCATGTGCCAGTAAGAAAATCAAACTGCCCTGCTCAGCAAGTCCACTCCAGGCAGGTGTTAAAGCCTCTGGAGCCAGTGTCAGCAACATTAATGCAAAACCCAACTGAGACAGGGTGGAATAAGCCAGCACCCGTTTAAGTCGAGTCTGAATCAGTGCCTGAACACCACCCCAAAGCAAGCAGAGGCTGGCTAACAAACTGAAAAACAAAGAGGCAGAGTCTATGAGGGTTTGAAACGGCCCGAACCACAGCCGCCATAACAGATAAATGGCCAGTGCAACCACAACGGAGGACAGCATCACACTGACCGGTGCTTGAGCACGGGAGTGGGCTTCTGGCAGCCAAAAATGCAAGGGCACCACAGCGGCTTTGAGTAGCAGGCCTAAGGTCATGCACACGGCGGCCACTCGAGCGAGCGCTGCATCCTCCAGTCGTTCACTGATCAGAGTCAGGTCGAGGCTGCCAGTCTGCGCATAAATCAGCGCTACCCCTAACAAGTAGAGCAAGGATGCCAGAAGCGAGGCCAGCAGATAATCCATTGCCGCCTGTCCCTTAGGGTCATTACGCGACTGGGCAACCAGCCCCACTGCGGTCAGGGTCACCAGTTCCAGCGTGACATAAAGGTTGAATAAATCCGCTGAAACAACCAGCGCATTCATGCCCCCCCAAAGCAGCCACCACAATGGCCAGAAGTAGTTTGAGCCACCCAGCGAAGGACCCATCAACCAGGCTGAAAGGGCCGCCAACGCCGCGACCAGGTTGACCAGAGCCAATCCCCAAGTCGCTGCCGAATCCAACTGCCACTGAATGCCCAGCGGTGCTTGCCAGCCCCCCAAACTGAGCAGCAAGGGCAAGGCTTCCGTGCTCAAGACGCCCTGAATGCTACTCAGGGTCGCCAACAACAAAACCGGCAGCCCCAGGGCCAACAGCAGACCGGGGCGTACCAGTCGGTTGAAAGAAACCAGAGCCAATACCAGCGGCCAGCTTACCAACAAGGTCAGCGCCAATGGCCATCCGGCAGCAAGGCTCAGGTATTCATTCATGCTCAACTCGCTGATTCGAGTTTTGCGTGCGAGCGTCAGCCGCATAAAGGATCAACGCCAGCGCGACCGCAGTGGTGCTAACCGATACCACGATGCCAGTCAGCACCATGGCATGAGGTACTGGGTCCAGACTATCCGCTTTTCGCGCCACCACCACCAATAACATGAACACGGCTGAACCCAGAACGTTAAGCGCGAGCAATCTACGCATGAGGTTCTGCGCAGTGAACAACCCGACCAGCGCCAACCCCGTCAGTGCCACTGCCAGAATCGCATAGATATCAGTCATGAAGCTGGCTCCCCATAGAGGTAAAAAGCCATCAGCATCAATGCAATAGATAAAGCAGTGCCAATTTCTATCAGTACAATCAGCTCGCTTGCCCAGGCTTGCGACAGCTGGAAGAAAATACCAGTGATGATGACTCCACTTAACGCGACCAATAAAAACAATGCCAAGCCTGCTACAAGCAGTAGGCGTAACAATCCTTGATGCTGGTCACGCTGCATCCAGCCTCCCCTTCCAGCAAGCAGCATGAGTATGCCTCCGGCACCCAGAATGGCACCAGCGGGAAAAGCACCACCCGGTGCATGGGAACCACGCCATAAAAGATAAGCGGCCACCAGCAAAAAAACCGGATTGAGCAACGCAGCAAGCGCTGGCAACCCCGGCAGCTGTGCTGAAGGTGTTTTCGGAATGACCGCAGGACCGAGTGACCAGATAAAAATAACCGCACTGAGCATCACTGCGATTTCCAGAAGTGTGTCAAAGCCTCTGAAATTCAGTAACACAGCAGTGACAGGGTGACTCGCTCCTGCCAAGGGCATTTTAGCTTCTACGACGGGCGACAAACCCGGTGTGGGCAGCTCAAGAACAACCAGGACAAGGCTGAGGCACATCAACCCCAGCAGGATGACCGTGCTTAAAAATAGTGGAGAAAACCAAGGTAAGCGGCGAAACGAAGGGGAATCCGTATCTTCCAGGCGTCCGAGCGCCGAAAGCAGTAAAGCGCCCGTCACGCCAGTACCAATCGCAGCTTCAGCCAGTGCGATGTCCGGTGCTTGAAGGCGGATCCAGGCCAAAGAAATCAACAGCCCAAACACCATAAAACTGACCACGCCACGAAATAAACTGACCGCAAAGAGCGTCTGCCAAGCCAGCCAAAACGTTCCGACAGCCAGTAAGCTATCCAATAGC
Source organism: Marinospirillum sp. (assembly GCA_007116865.1). Taxonomy (GTDB): domain Bacteria; phylum Pseudomonadota; class Gammaproteobacteria; order Pseudomonadales; family Halomonadaceae; genus Marinospirillum. Next base: position 8,970 of record SKHR01000012.1, read on the forward strand.
AACGCCAGCATTACAGCAGGTCTCCCCTTATTCTCAAGGGTTTTTGCGCGCCCAAATCCGGCTCAATGCCAGCAGCCAGCGCTGTGCCAGCGACCAGGGTGGCGCCAATGCTTGAAGCCATCAGCATCAGCACCCAGATCAGCAGATACTTAAAAGCCATAGCAAGGCCTGGTGCTTGAAGCGCCAATCCCATACAAACCAAACCCAGGCCCAGCGTATCTGCTTTGGTGAGCGCATGAAGTCGGGCGTAAACATCCGGAAAACGCAGCAGGCCCAAAGTGCCAGCCACCAGAAAGCCCACACCCAAAGTGATGGCCAGCTGGCTAACCCCTTGGAGCAGCTCAGTGATCATCTTTGCGCACCCCATCACGCTGTAAAACAGTCCAGGCTCGCGCGGCAAAGTTGGCGATTGCCATTGCGGCCAACAAAGCAAATAAGAGCGCCACATCAACCAGTGCATCGCTGGCTGTCAGCACACCGAGCAGTAGCACGATGACCAGACTGGAAGTAGAAATCAACTCAACCGCCAGCATTCGGTCTGCGGCCGTTGGCCCTTTAAGCACTCGCCACAAACCGACTGTGGCATTGAGCAGTAAAACCAAAGTCAGGCAATAAAAGAGCGGTTCAATCATGGCGCCTCCGAATATCCGGATTGACAGGCAGCCCATAAAGATCTGCGATATCAATTTCCAGGCGCTGCAAGGTGGTCATGGTCGCTGGCCGATAATTCAAAATATGCAGATAAAGGCGCTTTTGATCAGATCGCTGTTTTAGTGTCAGTGTACCGGGGATCAGATTGATCAGGCTTGCCATAAAAAGCTGAGAAGCCCCTGGAGGAAGACTGTCCCAGGTGTAATTGACTAAACGAGTATTGAGCTGCTGCTTAGGGCTCAAGGCTAATACAGCGACTTCCCAGCCACCGCGTGCACTGAGCAGCAAAAATCGCGGCAACAATCTCAATAAAACATGCCAGCGCCAACGCCATAAAGGCACCTGGGAGGGAGCGGTCAGCCAGGCGGTCAGCAAAACGACAGGCATCCCCCACCCCAAAGAGCTCAGGTCACCCTGAGTCAAAATCCACCAGAGCAACACAAACACGCCAAGGCGTATTAAAAATCCTGATCCAAGTGCAAGGCGCATGAACACCCCTCAGGCCGACATCCAATCAAGCCATCTTACCTCGACATCCCGTCTCCACGAAATCGAAGATTCTGATTTTCCCCTCTTAAATCAATTGTATTGCACTGCAGCTTGCCTGAAATCAGAGTCTGCCTGTAAGGTTGATAAAAACAAGTGTTGATGTCACCACTTTCAAGGAAATTGATCCATGACCTCCCTTGCTGCCGACGGTCCTGCCTACCCCCTGCGCCCGGTACGTTTAGGTATTGATACTCACCAGGAACTGGTGGTTTACCTGCGCCGTAACAGTCACGTCTGCCGCTCGGAAGGCTTTTCATCAAGCAACCGGGTACAAATCCGGATTGGCGAACGCTCCATAGAAGCCATGCTCAGCATCGTAGATAACGACCAACTACTCAAACCCGGTGAGATGGGGTTGTCAGAATCGGCCTGGAAACGCCTCAACCCCAGCAGTGATAGTGAGGCGCACATTCGCCACCCCGAACCTGTGGCCTCGTTCAGCTATTTGCGCCACAAGGTTTACGGCCACCGTCTGACCGATGAACAGCTGGCCAGCATCATTGAGGATATCGTCGCTGGGCGTTACTCGGATGTGCATCTGTCCAGTTTTGTCTCTGCCTGTGCAGGCGACAAGCTCGATCAGCAGGAGATCATCGCCCTGACCCGCGCCATGCTCAAGTCCGGTCATCAGCTGCGCTGGGCGGATGGCATCGTGATTGATAAGCACTGTGTTGGTGGACTGGCCGGAAACCGAACCACGCCGATCGTGGTGGCGATTGTCACCGCCTGTGGTGGCATCATGCCGAAAACCTCATCCCGCGCGATCACCTCCCCGGCAGGCACTGCCGACACCATGGCAACACTGACCCCGGTGAACTTAAGCCTGGAAACCCTGCATCACGTTGTGACTCAGGAAGGCGGCTGCCTGGCTTGGGGCGGCTCGGTCAATCTGTCACCAGCAGATGACCTGCTGATTCGGGTTGAGCGCATGCTGGATATCGACAGTGAGGGGCAAATGGTCGCCTCTGTGTTATCCAAAAAGGCCGCCGCTGGTTCAACCCACGTGTTGATCGATATTCCCGTTGGCCCAACCGCCAAAGTACGCACCCAGGCCGCTGCGGATCAACTGACAACCCATCTGGTCGCCACCGGTGAAGCCCTGGGTTTAAAAGTCAGCGTGATCCAGACCGATGGCACTCAACCTATTGGGCGCGGCATCGGCCCGGCACTGGAAGCCAGAGACCTGCTGGCGGTTTTGCGCAACGAGTCCCAGGCACCCGAAGATCTCAAGCAGCGTGCACTCTTACTGGCGGCTCAGCTACTCGAACTGGCCCAGCTCGCCCCAGCCGGAGAAGGCCTGCCATTAGCCACCCAAACCCTCGAATCCGGGCGGGCAGCAGAAAAGTTTATTGCCATCTGCCAGGCACAAGGCGGATTCACTGAGCCACCCATCGCGCCTTATCAATATAACTGGCAGAGCCAGCAGGCCGGTCAGGTCGTCAGTATCGATAATCGCCTGCTTTCGCAGTTGGCCAAACTGGCCGGTGCACCGGAAGATCCCGCCGCGGGTGTGACTCTGGAAGTCAAACTCGGTGATTCGGTTCGCCAGGGCCAACTGCTGCTGACCCTGCATGCGGATAGCCCCGG
>SKHR01000230.1 GCA_007116865.1 Marinospirillum sp.
AGGGACTGCAGATAGAGCTGGGCGCCCGTGTGACCGCGACCGAGATCAAAGGGCGTGGCAAGAAAAAAGAAGTTGAAGTCACCTATGCCGATGCCAAGGGCGAGCACAAGAAGGTGTTTGATAAACTGATTGTGTGTGTGGGTCGTAAGCCTTACACCCAAGGCGTTTTGGCAGATGATTCTGGCGTTTCTCTGGATGAGCGTGGCTTCATTTTCGTTGATGAGCAGTGTCGAACTGAGGTGCCTGGTGTTTATGCGATCGGTGATGTAGTACGTGGCCCAATGCTGGCACACAAGTCATCTGAAGAAGGCATCATGGTTGCTGACATCATTGCTGGCCATCAGCCTGAAATGAACTACGACACCATTCCTAATGTCATCTACACCTTCCCGGAAGTCGCCTGGGTCGGTAAAACCGAGGAAGAATTGAAATCTGCCGGTGTGGCTTATAAGTCGGGTGTATTTCCCTTCTCAGCGATTGGTCGGGCGATGACCAATAACTGCACCGATGGTATGGTCAAAATTCTGGCGCACGAAGAAACCGACCGCATTCTGGGAATGCACATCTTCGGTCAGAATGCCGGTGAAATGATTCACAATGGTGTGATCGCAATGGAGTTCGCCTCATCTGCTGAAGATTTGGCACTGACTTGCTTTGCACACCCCACCTTGTCCGAGGCAGTGCACGAGGCAGCTTTGGCCGTGGATGGTCATGCCATCCATATGGCTAACCGCAAAAAGCGCAAATAAACAGGATGCGCTGATTGAGCCCTGCGTTTTGCAGGGCTTTTGGGGGGCGGGTTAGCAGTGATCCTGCTGTGATCCGACCAATCAATAAAAGTAGTAACAGACAAAGACGGCTTGTATTTATGAACCTGCACGAATATCAGGGAAAAAAATTGTTCGCCGATTACGGTCTGCCTGTTTCAACCGGTTTTGCAGTTGATACACCGGAAGCAGCAGCCCAGGCTTGTGAAAAAATCGGTGGTGATAAATGGGTAGTGAAAGCGCAAGTCCATGCCGGTGGGCGTGGTAAAGCGGGCGGTGTAAAGTTGGTTGATTCATCTACCGCTGCTGCTGATTTTGCTGCTCAATGGTTAGGCAAAAGCCTGGTGACCTACCAGACTGACAAAAATGGTCAGCCAGTGAGCAAGATTCTGGTCGAAAGCTGCACTGATATCGCTCAAGAGCTGTATCTGGGTGCGGTCCTTGACCGTTCCAGCCGCCGCGTGGTTTTCATGGCATCGACTGAAGGTGGTGTCGAGATTGAGAAGGTGGCGGAAGAAACCCCAGAAAAAATCCTTAAAGCTGCGATTGATCCGCTGGTGGGCGCTCAGCCTTATCAGGCGCGTGAAATTGGCTTCAAGCTGGGTTTGAGCCCGGATCAGATCAAGCAGTTCACCAAGATCTTTATGGGTCTGGCGAAGATGTTTGTAGAAAAAGACCTGGCGCTGTTGGAAATCAACCCGCTGGTCATCACCGACGAAGGCAATCTGCACTGTCTGGATGCCAAGGTGGTGATTGATAGTAATGCGCTGTATCGCCATAAAGACCTGCAAGAAATGCGCGATCCTTCTCAGGAAGACGAGCGTGAAGCCAATGCGGCCAAGTGGGAGCTGAACTATGTGGCTCTGGATGGCAACATCGGCTGCATGGTCAATGGTGCGGGTCTGGCCATGGGCACCATGGACATCGTCAATTTGCACGGCGGCCAGCCAGCCAACTTCCTTGACGTGGGCGGCGGTGCAACCAAAGAGCGTGTTGCTGAGGCATTCAAAATCATTCTCTCTGACAGCAATGTCAAAGCGGTACTGGTGAATATTTTTGGTGGTATTGTCCGTTGTGACATGATCGCTGAAGGCATCATCGGTGCAGTTGAGCAGGTCGGTGTCAAGGTACCTGTCGTGGTTCGCCTTGAAGGTAACAATGCTGACCTGGGTTCTAAAAAGCTGGCAGACAGTGGCCTGAACATCATTGCAGCCACTAGTCTGGCAGATGCTGCGCAGCAGGTTGTTAAAGCAGCGGAGGGCAAATAATGAGCGTATTAATCAACAAAGACACCAAAGTTATTTGCCAGGGCTTCACCGGTGGACAGGGGACTTTCCACTCAGAGCAGGCCATTGCCTATGGTACGCAAATGGTCGGTGGCGTCACGCCAGGCAAGGGTGGCACAACCCACCTGGGCTTGCCAGTGTTCAACACGGTTAAAGAGGCCGTTGAAGCCACGGGTGCTGACGCATCTGTGATCTATGTGCCAGCTGCCTTCTGTAAAGACTCGATCCTTGAAGCAGCCAATGGCGGCATCAAGCTGATCGTAGCGATCACCGAAGGTATTCCAACCCTGGATATGCTGGAGTGCAAGGTCAAGTGTGATGAACTGGGTGTGGTGCTGATTGGCCCCAACTGCCCAGGTGTGATCACCCCGGGCGAGTGCAAGATCGGTATCATGCCAGGCCACATTCACCAGCCAGGCAAGGTGGGCATCGTGTCACGGTCAGGCACGCTGACCTACGAAGCAGTCAAGCAGACCACTGACCACGGCTTTGGCCAGTCAACCTGTGTGGGCATCGGTGGTGACCCGATTCCAGGCTCTAACTTCATCGATATTTTGAAGTTGTTCCAGGAAGACCCCAAGACTGAAGCCATCGTCATGATTGGTGAGATCGGCGGTTCGGCGGAAGAAGAAGCCGCTGCCTTTATCAAGGCCAATGTGACCAAGCCGGTGGTGTCTTACATCGCGGGTGTGACAGCGCCTCCTGGCAAGCGTATGGGCCATGCCGGTGCGATCATTGCCGGTGGTAAGGGCACTGCAGCCGAGAAGTTTGCCGCTTTGGAAGATGCCGGTGTTAAAACCGTGCGTTCTTTGGCGGATATCGGTGTTGCACTGAAAGAAGTGACTGGCTGGTAAAGGTCAGATCATGAACGAAGCCTGCACCCTGGCGTGCAGGCTTTTTTTTTAACGGCGAATCAGTTTACTTGCCGCTTTTTGCATCAAAGGGCCACCCAGTAAAATCAGGCTAAACGCAATCGGCCAGGCAATATAAAATGCGCGCCACCAGCGGCTTAAAAAGTCTGCATCGATTCCTGTGTTTACCCAGGTGATCACGAAGGTCATGATGGTAACCATGTAAAT
>SKHR01000163.1 GCA_007116865.1 Marinospirillum sp.
CCGAAGTGATCAAGCAGTACATTCAGAATCAGGCACGGCCATCCTAGCGGACGGCTCGCTATCCATCCACCCCCAAACACCCACAGCTTAACTATGGTTGCTTGGAGGTGGAATTCCGCGATGAAATGTTAAAAAAACAAAAGGTCGATCTGCGCGGTTAAACCCGTAGGTCGACCTGAGTGCCAAGGCGTCCATTCGCATCAGGCACGGGTACTGACTGCATCAGGCTCATGATGGCGTCTTCCTGTTGCCCTTGCACATCTTTCAATAACCCGACTTGAGCTTCGACCCGAGACTGGGACTGCTCTTGCTTGGCGATTGACATGACCAGTGCATCAGTATTCACCATTGAGATATCCATAAGGACTCCTTTTTGGGTTGCTTTAGGCTAAGTCTTTGTTACCTGAGACGATTCCCAGTATAGCAAGCCAGACTTGACCTGTCTGTAAAGGATGAAGTCAGTTGAGCGCAACACCCTTTATCAGAGCATAGATCGGCTGGTTTTCGCTCAGCTTTAGGTTTTTAACGGACCGATAGGAGATCCGGGCCAGCAGGGTTTGCTGATTTAATCTCAGGCGGACCAGGCAGTGGCTGGGCTTGGGATCGGGTTGAATATCAACCACCTGCGCTTTAAGGCAGTTGATCAGACTGATGTGTTGTGGTGGCTCGTTCGCCAGTACCACATCACGGGCCATGACGCTCAAACGGACTGAGCTGGATGCCGAACCGGGCAGCTGGCTGATCAATAGCGGCTGACCATCGACTTGCAGCTGGGTCAGATGATCGTCAGTCGCGGGTTCGACCACCTGAGCCATCAGCAGGCTGGCGGCCCTGTCTTGATGGGCAAAAGGCAGGCTGGGATCGGTCAGCAGGGTTTGTAACGCCCCCTGGGCTTGAACCCGGCCATGATCCAGTAACACCAGATGGTCTGCCAGGCGGGTGACTTCTTCAATGGCGTGGCTGACATAGACGATGGGGATATCCAGCTCGTCTCGCAGGCGCTCTAAAAATGGCAGAATCTCGGCTTTGCTGGTGGCATCCAAAGAGGCCATGGGTTCATCCATCAACAGCAGGCGCGGGCTGGTCAACAGCGCCCGCCCGATCGCGACTCGCTGGCGCTGGCCACCGGACAGCTGATCAGGATAACGCTGTAACAGATCCTGAATACCTAAAAGCTCACTGACCTGATCGGGTTGCAGCCTTTGCTCTGCTTTGCGCAGGCGAAGATAACCATACTTCAGGTTATCGATCATGCGCAGGTGCGGAAACAGGCTGGCTTCTTGAAACACATAACCGATCGGACGTTGATGCACGGGCACAAATTGTTGGGCGTTTTGCCAGACATCTCCTTGAAACACCATGCGTCCACCCAGTTGATGCGCTAAACCCGCCATGCAACGCAGCAGGGTGGTTTTTCCTGAGCCTGAGCGACCGAAGAGCGCCGTCACGCCTCTGGCGGGCAGACGCAGGTTGACGTCAAGCACAAAAGCCCCCTGTTGCAGCTGAAAATCCACCTGAATCATAGGCTCACCACTTTAAAGCGGCGGTTCAGTGCAAAAACTGTCAGCAGCATCGCAAAGGAGGTCAGAACCAGAATCAGTGATAACTGGTGGGCTGCGGCATAGTCCATGGCTTCAACATGGTTGTAGATGGCAATGGAGGCCACCTGGGTGCGCCCAGGAATATTGCCACCAATCATCAGGATCATGCCGAACTCTCCCAGGGTGTGAGCAAAAGACAACACGCTGGCGGTTAGAAAGCCACGGCGCGACAGGGGCAGCACCACCGTGAAAAAACGGTCCAGAGGGGATGCCCGGAGCGTGGCGGCGACTTCGAGCACACGTCCGCCAGCGGTCATGAAGGCATTTTGCAGCGGCTGCACCACAAAGGGTAGAGAAAACAACATGGAGCCGATCACCAGGCCTGAGAAGGTGAAGGCCAAATGACCGATGCCGATGGACTCTAAAAAGCCACCCACAGCACCACGAGGCCCCAGCAGGACTAGCAGGTAAAACCCCATCACCGTGGGCGGCAACACCAAGGGCATGGCGACCAGTGCTTCAATCAGTACCTTGAAACGGCTGCGCGTATGCGCCAGCCACCAGGCCAGTGGCGCACACAGGATCAGCAGCAGCAGGGTGCTGATCACCGCCAGTTTTAGGGTGATCCAAAGCGCGGTCAGGTCGGCATCAGCAATCACATCTCTCTCCCCGCATTAGGTCGCACCCGCGTCGATGGCCTACGCATGCCTTCGCATCGGCTCAGAACCCATAACCCGCCGCTTGAATGATGGCGCGGGCTTCTTCGCTGGTCAGCCAGTCAAGAAAAGCCTGTCCCGCTTCCGGTTGTGGTGAACGGCTCAGTATAACGGCCTGTTGTTCCAGTGATGAGTAGCTGCTGATGGGCGGCAGCCAGCCATTGCCTCGGACACTGCCATCAGCCTCAATCACCTGTGATAATGCCAGAAAACCGGCCTGAGCGGTGCCGCTGGTCACATATTGCATCGCCTGAGTCAGGTTTTCAGCCTGAGCAATGCGTCCGGCACGCAAGGACTCATACACACCTAACTTTTGCATGACCTCAACGCCAGCAGCGCCATAAGGGGCGGTGCGAGGATTGACGAGCGCGAGGTGTTGCAGTTCAGGCTGGTGCAAAAAGGCGCCTTCGCTGAGTGGCAGGGTTAAATCATCGCTCCAAAGAATCAGAACTCCACGTGCATAGGTGAAACGTGAATCCGCCAGTGCCAGCCCTTCATCAACCAGCAGGCGGGGGCGCTCAATGTCGGCAGACAGAAACACATCAAAGGGGGCGCCATTGCGAATTTGTGCATAGTGACGCCCACTTGAGCCGGAGCTGATCAACAGCCTCTGGCCTGAATGTGCTTCATAAAGGGGCGCCAGCTGATTTAAGGTGCCAAGAAAATTGGCCGCAACTGCGACTCTGAGCTCTGATGCGGTTGCAGAAAAACTCAATAATAACAATAAGGTGAAGAGGGTCTTTTTCATCGCTATGCCTTGGTCGTGAGCAGAAATCGGAGCGGTGCTTTCGCTTCTGTCCAGCAAGCTTTGTGCCATCCTGTCAGTGGGCAGGGAAAGCCAGCCCTGTGTGGTCAAACA
>SKHR01000194.1 GCA_007116865.1 Marinospirillum sp.
CAGGCTGATAACGTCTTCTGTGCGGTTCGCCCACCTGGCCACCATGCAGAGCGTGTAGAAAGCATGGGCTTTTGTTTTTACAACAATGTGGCAGTCGGCGCACTGCATGCACTGGAAACCTACCAACTAGAGCGTGTTGCCATCGTTGACTTTGATGTGCACCATGGCAATGGCACAGTGGATATTTTTCGCGATGATCCCCGAGTGATGGTCTGCTCAAGTTTTCAGCACCCCTTCTACCCTTGGCGTTATACCGATCATCAAGGGGATCACATCATTAACACTCCTCTGGAGGCCCACACCTCAAGCCTGGATTTTCGCAAAATCATCGAGGCCAGTTGGCTGCCTGCGCTGCAAAACTTCAAACCTCAGCTAGTACTCGTGTCCGCCGGTTTTGATGCCCACCGCGAAGATCCCATGGGTGAGCTCAACCTGGAAGATGATGATTATTACTGGATCACTCAGATGTTGATGAGCGTGGCAGCTACCTATTGTGATGGGCACCTGGTATCGGTGCTAGAGGGTGGTTATGACTTGAGCTCTCTGGCGCGCTCGGTACACCGTCACATCGAGGCGCTGCAAAAGCTTTAGTCTTTGACTAACCAAAGGATTTCGTTGCTTTCTTGTCACGACCGGATGGAGTATAGTTGGCCTAGAAAGGGGGGTGGCAAATGGCGCTCCCATCAGTGATCCAGGAGTGTGTACAGTGATACCAGCCGCACTGGCCGAGAAGCTATCCCAGTGTAAAACCCTGCCCTCTTTGCCTGCCGTCGTGATTCAGGTGATTGAACTGGCTCGCAAACCCGACACGACCAGCAAAGCCTTAGCCACAGCGATCGAAAAAGACCCCTCTTTAAGCGCAAAAATCCTCTCTGCAGCGGGGTCTGCGCTTTATGGCGGCGGTGATTTCAGTAGCCTACAGCAGGCGATCAATCGCATCGGCATGGAAAGCGCGCTTTCACTCAGCCTCTGTTTTGGCCTTGCCAATGGGCAAAAGAAAGGCAGCGAAATACTCAACTACTTTTGGAAGCGGGCTTTAATTGCGGGTTTGGCTGTGCAGGAAATGCACCAGGTACTTAAGCCGACATTCAATGTGGATCGTGTTTACCTGGCCGCTGTGCTGCAGGATATTGGTATTTTGGCATTGAACGCGGCCTTTCCAGAGCGTTATGAGCAGGTCTTTAACTCAGCCCGCTCCCATCGTCAGCTCAGTTCTTTTGAAGAACAGACCTTTGGCAGCAATCACTTGGCCGTCGGTGCCTGGTTAGGCAAAACCTGGGGCTTGCCAGAGAAGTACCTGAACTTGATTGAAGCCAGTCACCGGGTTCCTTCGGATGTTGAGGAAGGCGATCTGAATACCCGGGTATTAGCGCTTTCCGGACTGCTCGCGGACCCTTGGGTTTCGGGCAACCAGCACATTGCCATGACACTCGCCTATCAGGCCAGCCAGGACTACCTGGGTGTTGAAGAGCAGACTTTCTCTCATCTATTGCTGCATATTGAAGAAAAAATGCCCAATATTCTGCGGCTGTTTGATATGCACAGCCCAGAAAAAATCGATACCTTCAACTTGCTGCAAGAGGCCAAAAACCTGTTGATTGAGCGTAACCTGCGCATGATGCAGAAGATGGCTCAACAGCAAACAGAAATTGAAACGCTAAAAAAAGGCTCACTGCGTTTGCAGGAACAGCTCAAGCGAGACCCTTTGACTGGTATTTTTAATCGCCAATACGCCGAGCAAAAACTGGAAGAATATTTCACTGACTGTGACCAGGGCAGGCTGTGCTGCTTGTCCGTCGTTTTCATTGATCTTGACCACTTTAAACAAATCAATGACCAGTATGGACACGCTTTGGGTGATTCAGTATTAAAGGCTTTTGCTCAGGTATTGGAAAAGGAACTCGGCAGCGACTGCCTGGCTGGCCGCTATGGCGGGGAAGAGTTTGTTGCCCTGATGCCGGGATTCAACCAAACCTCCGTGGTTGAGTTTGCCCGACGTTTACAACAGTCTCTCGCCAGCACACCTCTTCTGTGTCACCAGCAGGAGGACATTTATGTGTCTGTCTCTATGGGAATTGCGCAGCACTATCCATCTAGTGACTCACCCATGTGTCGCTTCAAGAATGCTGAGGCGCTGATCAATGCAGCCGATCAAAGCATGTATCAGGCCAAACGCAGTGGTCGTAATCAGTTCTTTCAGTTTGGCGCGGATGGGATTGAGGACCTTTCAGACAAGGTCAGTGACTAGTCTGAAAGGTCGCTTGCTTGTTTAAGACTCGTCCGCAGGTGCGTAAGAGCCATCAGCACGGTGTTTTTCTCGACCGGTGATTGCCGGATAGAAAACACACGCCAGGGTCATGGTTTTGCTGGCACGCAACAGGTGCTGATCATGTTTATCCAGCACATACACATCACCGGGCTTGATTGGCCAGATTTTACCGTCAGCGACAGTTTCAACCTCACCCTCCCCCTCAATGCAGTAAACCGTTTCTAGATGGTGCTTGTAGTGGATCGGTGTTTCGGTACCGGCGTGAATCACCGTGATATGAAAGGAATGATTCATGCCATCATCGGCCAACACCAGGCGAGTGCTCTCCCAGTTGCCGTTATCCGCGACAACATGACGATCGGTTTTACGAGCTTCTTCCAGATTGCGGACGATCATGCGCGTTTCTCCAGTAGTTCGGTGATCACCTTTTCAAGAATATCCAGGCCTTCATTGAGTTCTTCATCGGTAATGAGCAGTGGGCATAGGCATTTTACCACCTGTCCTGACGGGCCACAGGTTTCAATCACCAGGCCTTGCTCAAAACATTCTTCGACAATTTTGTCGGCCAGATCACCGTCAACCACATCCAGTCCGCGCATCAGTCCGCGACCACGCTCACTGGCTTCAATTCCCTTCTCCTGACAGGCTCTCGCCAATTTCTTGAAGCGCTGCTCAACAATCGTGCCTTTTCGACTGACTTCTTTGCTCAGTTGGTCATTCGTCCAATATTCACGTATTGCCGCTGTAGCGGTCACAAAGGCCAGGTTGTTGCCCCGGAAAGTACCGTTATATTCACCTGGTTTCCACTGATCCAGGTCTGGTCGCATGAAGACGGCCGCAA
>SKHR01000130.1 GCA_007116865.1 Marinospirillum sp.
AGCGTTGAAAGCGCTGCAAAGACAACCACATTTTTTCGTAAAAGCTTTTGCTATGCCGCCCCGACTGCAGCAGGGCAGGGGTTTGCCCCACGGCTTCGGCTGCGGTATAGCCAGTGATCTCAGTAAAGGCTCGGTTCACCTGAAGAATTTTCTGGCGTGCATCGGTGATGACCATGCCTGTTGGCGTTTCAAAAGCAACTGCGGCGAGTCTTTGTGCTTTATTGGCCTCCTGGATTCGATCCAGCATCCGGTTGACCTCATCGTACAGGCGCCCAAACTCATTGTTTTCTGGCCAAAAAGGGCGCGATGAAGCCTCCAGAGGCTGCTGTGTCTGTTCAAAGAAGTTTACCAGGCGGCGAATCGGATCGGTAAAACGCAGCGCAAACAACGAGGCCAGCAGGTAGGATGCGAACAGCATGCCCAGCCCAATCAATATCACGGCGGGCGCATCCTGAAGTAAGCGCTGAGCCAGACTTTGGGTATAAAAACTCAACTGAGCAGTGCCCAGTGGCAACCCTTGATAGGTGAGCGGATGATAAAGAATCAGATGGTCTTCAACTCGTCGCATCTGGCGACTTTCGATCGGTGGCAGCAGCTCTGGAACCTGACGCACTCCATCAACGTGGTATAAAAAGACCGGGGCACCATCACTACGATAAATCACCAACGACTTGAGCAGCTCAAAAGAACGCAGCTTGGTGTTAATATCCGCAGCCACATTCACATCGTCCAGCAAAACCAGGCGGGCAAAATCCTGGCTGAGCACCTGAGCCAGCGTATCCGCCTGCTGGTGGGTTTGCTGCTGTTGATTGCTTAAAGTCCAGCCCAAAAATGCCGTGTAGCCCAGCAAACCCGTCATTGAGACCACCAGCAAGATGATCAGCGTCAAACGGTTTTTGATGGACTTACGCCACAAAGCGGTCATGATGAGCGGGCTTCCGTCACTCTGAAGGGTTCACTACGGGCAGGGCACTATCATTGCCCCACTCCACCCAAGAGCCATCATAGACGGCCACCTGATAACCCAGTGCCTGCAACACCACATAGTTCAATGCTGCCTCAGCCCCACCATCACAATAAAGAATGATTGGCTGATCCTTCGGCAACTCCGCGTAGACTTCAGCCATCACGTCGAGTCCGCGCAAACGGTTTCCTGTTGCAGTGGTTTCATAGTTCTGTGAGCAGGGGTAGTTCAGTGCCGTCGGGATATGGCCATAACGCCGGGCTAAAGACTCCTGTCCCAGATAGTGCGTCTCATTGCGTCCATCCAGAATTGGGTGGCGTCCAATGGCCGCCATGGTTCCCAGCTTGGTCTGCAAGCGCTCACTGTTGACCATGGGAATGAATTCTCGCCGCGCTGGTGTCGTCGGAGTCTGACTCAAGGGCAGCAAACCTTCTTCCCATCCGCCCCAAGCGGTATCGAGCAAATAAACCTGGTCATGGCCCAAGGTTTCGAGCACCCAGTAAAGGCGAGCCGCCCAAATAAAATCACCGTTATCTACAGCGACGACCCGACGCTGATGATCCACGCCCAGTTGACTGAACAGCTCGCGCAACTGATCCATCGGCGGCATGACATACCCCTCGCCAAACAGGCTCATCGGGGGTAAATTGACGGAGCCTTCAACATGCGAGGCCAGAAAATCTTCCGTTTCACGGACATCGATAATCAATAGTTGATCATCTGTCAGCTGGTCTTTGAGCCACTGGGGGCTGACAATCTCTGCATGAGCGGCCGGCAGCAGCATCAGACCTAACCAGCCGATCAACACAAACGGGAATAAGCGCAACATCAGACCGCGACCTCCAATAATCAACAGGTAACCTAAGGATATTAACGACAGATTTTGCTTTCTGCACCTAAGCAAACGCGCTTTTAGCCGGTTTTATGTCAAGGATCAACTTTTGCATTATTGCAACCGGCTGATTTTTAATGATTTGTCTATTACTCTTGTCTAAGGAAAGTTAAGATGAAAGCACTGATACAACGAGTGACCCAAGCCAGCGTCGTGATTAATGGCCAGTGCCATTCCGCGATTCAGCGGGGTTTACTGCTTTTGCTTGGGGTTGACCGAAACGATACACCGGCTGTTGCTGATAAGCTACTGGAGCGCGTGCTGGATTATCGGATTTTCTCAGATGAGCAGGACAAAATGAATCTCAGCCTTAGAGAAATTCAGGGTGATCTTTTGATTGTCTCACAGTTCACCCTGTCTGCCGACACCCGTAAAGGCCGCCGCCCCGGCTTTTCCACTGCGGCCAGCCCAGCACAAGGAGAGGCCTTGTATGAGCACTTTATCGCTCAAGCCAAACAGCGGCACCCCTCTGTGGAGACCGGCTCATTTGGTGCTAACATGCAGGTCAGCCTGACCAATGACGGGCCGGTGACTTTTTTGCTAGAAATCCATGCGCCAGAATAAAACCCAAGGAGGCTCAGGTGTCAGAAATCTCAACAAAGGCTCCGGTCGCACTGGTCACAGGCGGCGCTCAGGGCATTGGCCGCGCGATCGTCACCGCTCTATTGCAACAAGGCTGGCAAGTGATGATTGCCGACCTCGATGGAGAAGCCGGCAGCGAGTGTTTACAACGAGTCGATGGGCTGGGGAAAGCCACTCTGCAGATTACTGATATCTCTAGTGAACCCCAGGTCAAAACCCTGATGCAGAAAACCCAAGCCCTTTTAGGGCCGATCAAGCTCCTGGTCAACTGCGCGGCTCTGTCTAATCCTTTCAGTGGCCCTGTAGAAGACCTTGACCTCACTCAGTGGCGCCAAATGCTGGATGTGAATCTGACCGGCTGCTTTCTCGCCTGTAAACACGCGATTCCTCAACTGCGCGAAACTCGCGGCAGCATCATCAATCTGGCCTCCACACGCGCCCTGCAGTCTGAACCGGACACTGAGGCTTATGCCGCCAGCAAAGGCGGCATTGTCGCGTTCACCCACGCGCTGGCGATCAGCCTAGGGCCTGATATCCGAGTCAATGCGATCAGTCCCGGCTGGATTGAAGTCGGCGACTGGCAGAAAGCCAGTTCAGCCTATCAGCCGTTTCACTCACCCGAAGATCACGAACAGCATCCGACGGGACGAGTGGGGAAACCAGAGGACGTAGCCGGGCTGGTGCTTTGGTTGGCATCAGATCTAGCCAGCTTTATGACCGGCCAGAATCTGGTGCTGGATGGCGGGATGACGCGCAAGATGATCTATGCTCAAGATTGAAACATTAGCGCCGTCCCAACAATGACCAAAGTGCAAGAAAACCGAGAACCAGGTAACCCGCCATGCTCCAGCTGGGCAAAGGCAGGCCAAGCAAATTGGCAGCCTGCGCACAGTCCGAACTACCGATCAGCATGTGCTTGAGCGCATCAAAAAGCGGCATGAAGTTCAGCAGGGTTTCGACATCCATGCCACAACTGACTGTTTGCGGATTGAGCTTGATGTAAAGGTGGCGCATGGCAATCGCTATACCCAACAGCGAAAGCAGAGCAAACAGCCCGCTAAACATCCAGCGGGCCCAGCGCCAGCGAACCAAGGGCAGCGCCAGCAGCGCCAGCCCCGCAAAGCCCACAAAGACCCAGCGTTGTAACCAGCAAAGCTGACAAGGCATCAGGCCAGTGAACCTTTCATAGAGATGCGCTGACAGCAGGATAAATAGACTGCTCAGCAAGACGACCCAGAGTCCATGACGACGCAACAAGGTGAATGAAGCACTGCTCAAGATGTGTTCCTTCAATTGGTAAAATCAAGTGACTAAGACCCCGACCGCACTCACCGGCGCCTTGACAGGCTGTCGGCCAGGTGCAGCTAAGAGTCGCTGGGCTAGCTTAAGTTCCCTGCCCTGTTTTGTCACTTGCTTGCACAACCATGCGCAAAAAGAGTGCGCCTTTTTAGTGCAGCTCCAGATCCCAGCCATCACTGACTTCTTCACGCAAGCGCTTCTGTTCTTGCAGCTCTTCGATGGTTCGGCGTGCCTTAAGCTGTCTTTTGGCGAGGTATTTTTCTCGAGTGGACTTCTCTGACTCAGATATTCCTTTGAAAATGCTCAGGATATCTGCTTTGACCTGATCAATCGGGCCGGAATGTTGCATGACCTGTCTCCTTAGGGCTGAAGCAGTGTTGCTCAAGGTATTCAGGAAAAGACCTACTTTGCTAAGCATTTTTTACGCCAGCATGACCATTTTATGCCCGTTTTTTTACTCAAATCAAAAAATCGGTTCATTCACCGCCTAGTAAATAGGTAGAATAGTCAGCGCAGCCACCCATCATAAGCAGAGTCGCCGTGATCAATATTCTTGAACATTTGCGCAAATCCCTTGAGACCTTTCGTCGTTCGGAGCAGAAGGTCGGCAATTTTGTCCTAAAAAACCCTAATGAAGTCATACACATGCGGATTGTTGACCTGGCGACAGAGGCACACGTCAGCGAACCCACGGTGGTGCGCTTTTGCCGCGCCCTCGGGTGTGACGGGTTTCAGGACTTTAAACTGCGCCTTGCCCAGGTGTTAGCCACTGATACCAGCTTCACCCAGTTCTCAATGAACGATGGGGATACCGTTGCCGAGTTTTCGCGCAGTATTTTCGACTCAACCATCGGCGTGTTGCTGCAGGTTCGTGATCGCCTCGATACGGCCCGCCTGCAAGAAGCGATTCAACTGCTCACCCAGGCCAATCGGGTGGAATTTTATGGTTTTGGTGCATCTGGTGCGGTTGCGGTGGATGCGCAGCACAAGTTTTTTCGCCTGCAAATGTCCACCGCCGCCTACTCTGACCCACACATGCAGAATATGTCTGCGGTGACCCTCTCACCCGGCGATGTCGTGGTTGCGATTTCACAAACCGGTCGCACTCGGGCGTTGATGCAAAGTGTTCAACTGGCCAAAGAGGCTGGAGCTCACGTGATCGGGCTGTGTCCTTCTGGCTCACCGCTGGCCGATATGGTGACCCTGCCCCTGTTTATGGATGTGCCTGAAGACACGGAAATCTATACCCCGATGAGCTCGCGGATCGTGCATCTGGTGGCCATTGATGTGATGGCCGTGGGAGTCGCCAAAATGCGCGGGCCAAAACTGGTCGAGCACCTGCAAGCGGTCAAACGCAGCCTGCAGGGATTGCGCCTTCCGGATCGCTTGCGCTAAGACGGGGTTTCAACAAAACGTTCGGTGAATGCCTGAGTTGGCAGCGGCTGACTGATGGCATACCCCTGCGCCTGATCACAGCCCATCGCTCGCAGCTCCTCAAGCTGCGCTGCCTCCTCAACCCCCTCGGCCACCACGGCCATGCCTAGGCTGTGTCCCAAGGCGATGATGGCATGCGTCAAATTTTGCTGGCCCTGTTGTAACGGTGCATTGATCAAAAAGCTGCGATCTATTTTGAGTACATCCAAAGGAAAGCGCTGCAAATAACTCAGCGAAGAGTAGCCCGTCCCAAAATCATCAATGGCCATGCTGATACCACGCTGCTGCAGCGCCTGCATGTCAGCAATCGCACTTTGCGCATCCTCCATCAGGGTGCTTTCCGTCAACTCCAGTTGCAGCAGGTGACTGGGCAGGGCATAGGTTTGTAGTAACTCATCGATCACCGGGATGAGCTGACCTTCCCCCAGCTGTTGAGCTGCAATATTCACCGCCACCTGAATCGGACGCCCGGCCTGATTCCAGACAGCAGCCTGTTGTATCGCCTTGTGCAGTACCTGCTGCCCTAACCAATTGATCAAGCCAGTTTTTTCTGCCAGAGGAATAAAGGTCGCTGGAGAAATGCTCCCCTGCTCAGGATGGTGCCAGCGTGCCAGCGCCTCGGCACTCAGGATCTGGTTGGTTTCAAGATCAAGTTTTGGCTGATACCAGACCTCCAATGCATCCTGCTCCAGCGCGGTGCGTAGATCCTGCTCCAGGCGCAGCTGCTCCAAACTGCTTTGATGCATGGCTTCGTCATACACCAGCACCCGATCACCACCCAGACCCTTGGCACGCAAACGCGCCTGATCGGCTTGATTGATCAAACCCTGCAATTCGCGCGTATAGGTCGGGTAGTTGCTCAACCCCGCACTGACGGTCAAACGCACTTCCTGATGATCCAATAAAACCGGTTGATAAATGGCTCGCTGCAAAGCCTCAACTTGGGTGAGCACCTCAGTTTCAGGCTGGTCCAGAATCAAAAGTGCAAACTCGTTGCCCCCGGTACGGGCCAGAATATGCGCCTGCTGCATCACTTGCTGAAGTCGCTCTGCCACATGAATCAGTAACTGGTCACCAGCCTCATGGCCCAGCGAGTTGTTGTAAGCCTTGAACCGGTCCACATCAAAAGTCACCAGCGTCAAACTGGTATTGTGCAGCCGGGCTTGACGCAATGCCTGGTGTAACCGATCAAGAAACTGACGCCGATTCGCCAGGCCGGTCAGCTCGTCATATTCGGTCAAATAACTTAACCTTGCCTCAATCGCCTGTTGCTCAGTGATGTCACGACGGGTACCTAACATGCGCAGGGCTCTGCCCGTGAGCGGTTCTCTCTGAATCACCTCGCCATGGTCTTCAAGCAATCGCCACTGACCGCTTCGGTGGCGCACCCGAAAGCGGCTGTGAAAATGCACCTCATCGCCTTTTAAACAGCGCACCAGGCTTTGAATTAACTGCGGCCGGTCTTCTGGATGCACCAGCTGACCCAGCACGCGCATTTGTAAGGGCATTTCATCTGGGCGATAACCAAATAACTCATAAAAATGGGCGTGATAAAGATCGTCCGTCAACAGATCCC
This sequence comes from Marinospirillum sp., assembly GCA_007116865.1. Taxonomy (GTDB): domain Bacteria; phylum Pseudomonadota; class Gammaproteobacteria; order Pseudomonadales; family Halomonadaceae; genus Marinospirillum. Next base: position 6,748 of record SKHR01000130.1, read on the forward strand.
AGTCCCAAAGCGCCAGGCGACTGGCCTCTAAAGCCTGGCTGATCCGCTCACGCTGAGCATCCCGCTCCGCGGTTGCCTGTTTTTGCTGCACCAAAGCCTGATGCAGCGCCTCGGTACGCTCATCAACTCGGGTTTCCAGCTCCGTTTGCTGCTGCTTGAGCGTCAGGTTCAGTGCTTGCAGTGATGCTTGCTGATGATTGAGACGCTGCAATAGCAATTGATTACGCCATGCAGCCAATGCCAGCGCAATCAAAGGAGGTAAAAACAATAATAAATAGAGCGGAGCCCGAGTCCAGGCCACCCAAAGCAGGCCCAGCGCACCGGGCAGAACCAATAAAAACCCAACTCGCAGGTAGTGCACATAAACACTGGAAGCCAAAATCAAAAGTGCCAGCCAGACACTGGCAACCAACCCCAAACGCAGGGGTTGTTCGATGAGCAGCGGGATGCTGAGCAACAGAAGAACGGCCCAGGCACAGCCAATCAAGGCCGCCCCCAGAACCAGGTAATTCAAACGTGTTGCCTGACTGACATGGCGTTGGTTCATCCGCACAGACTGGACTCGACCACCCGCATATAAAAGTGTGATCCCCCCCCACCAGAAAGGCAGCCACCAGGGCTCTGCCACCCAGAAATACAAAAAGGGTAACACCAGCGTAGCGGCCACCCAGGAGGCCAAGTACAACAGCTCCGCATCACGATAGGAGCGGGCCAGCTGTTTGTTTGTCGACACCTCATCCGCGAGATCTGTTGTCGGAGGGTTGGAAGATTCGAATGTCATGAAATCAATAAGCCCGAGCCTTGCTGAGATCATCAAGGCTTGATTGTGGTTGTTGTCAGGGCCAAGCAAATGCACATAGATGCATATCAAAGGTTACAAGATAAGTCCCTACCGAGTATGTTACTATTTCGTCTTATTTTTTGATTTAGCGCAGTCATAGGCCGCCCATGATTTCTCTTAGTGACACCTCGCTTTTGGCCGGGCTCAATGAAGACCAGGCTCGCGTGGTCGCCTCACCCGAAACAGACCTGCTGGTTCTTGCTGGGGCAGGGAGTGGTAAAACCCGCGTGCTGGTACAGCGCATTGTCTGGCTGGTTCGCCAGCAGGGGTTATCGCCTCACCAGATCCTTGCCGTCACCTTTACCAACAAGGCCGCACGAGAAATGCGCCTGCGCCTTGAAAATCAACTCGGGGTGAGCCTGCGCACCATGTGGGCAGGCACCTTTCATGGCCTGTCTCACCGCCTGCTAAGAACCCATTGGCGCGAAGCCGGACTCCCAGAACACTTTCAGGTGCTGGATTCCGACGATCAAAAAGCCTTGCTGAAGCGCCAACTCAAAGAAAACCAATTTGATACTGAGCGTTATCCACTGCGCCAGGTGCAAAGTTTCATCAACAAAAACAAAGAAGAAGGTCGCCGCGCTGAAAATGTCGTCGCCCAGGGCGAGATCGATCAAATGTTCCTTAAGGAATATTTTGTCTATGAGCATACCTGCCGCCGTCAGGGCCTGGTTGATTTTGCCGAACTGCTGCTGCGCGCCCTTGAACTCTTGCGCGACACCCCCTCACTCAGACACCACTACCAGTCACGTTTTGCACACTTGCTGGTGGATGAGTTTCAGGATACCAACCGCCTGCAATACGCGTGGCTGAAAACCCTGCGCGGTGAAGAAGGTCGCATCATGGCCGTGGGTGATGACGATCAGTCCATCTATGGCTGGCGCGGCGCCCAGATAGAAAACATTCATCACTTTACTGAGGACTTCCCTCAGGCGGTATTGCATCGTTTAGAGCAAAACTACCGCTCCACTGGCACGATTCTGGCGGCGGCCAACGGCCTGATCCAGAACAACCAGGGGCGTTTAGGCAAATCCTTGTGGACGGACGGCGCCCAGGGCGACCCGATTCGTGTCTATGCCGCCTTCAACGAACAGGATGAGGCACGTTTTATTGTCGATATCATTCAGCAGCATGTGCGCGAAGGCGGGTTGCGCAGTGAGTGTGCGCTGCTGTATCGCTCTAACGCCCAGTCGCGTGCGCTTGAAGATGCCTTGCTGCGTGCCGGCCTGCCTTACCGGGTTTATGGCGGGCAGCGCTTTTATGAGCGTATGGAAATCAAAAATGCACTGGCCTACCTGCGACTGATGGTGAATCGCCAGGACGACGGTGCCTTCGAACGGGTCATCAACACACCCACCCGAGGCATCGGTCAGACGACCCTGGAAAAACTCCGCGCCCATGCCCGGGATGAAGGCCAGGGACTCTGGGACGCCAGCTTGTCCCTGCTGGCGACTGGCTCGCTGAGTGGCCGCGCTGCCAGTGCGATCAAGGGATTTGTACAGTTGATCGAAAGCCTGGATGAACAATCCATGACCCTCTCCCTGCATGAAACCGTTGAACAGGTGGTTGAACAAACCGGCCTGCTGGATTTTCATGCCAGTGAGAAGGGTGAAAAAGGCCAGGCCCGGGTGGATAACCTTAAAGAACTGGTGTCGGCGGTACGCCACTACGAGCCAGCCCTTCCGCTGACGGGGGACGATGACCCTCTGCTCAATCTCGAAGGGCGTGAAGCCTTGGGTGTATTTCTCACGGAGGCCAGTCTGGATGCCGGTGACAACCAGGCTGACGAGGACCAGGATGCCGTGCAGCTGATGACCCTGCATACCGCCAAGGGACTGGAGTTTCCACTGGTGTTCATCACCGGGGTAGAAGAAGGCCTGTTCCCGCATCAGATGGCGCTGGAAGAAGGGCCGGATCGGCTCGAAGAAGAGCGCCGCCTGTGTTATGTCGGCATCACCCGGGCGATGAAGACCCTCTACCTGACTCACGCGGAAAGCCGCCGTATTTATGGCAAGGACACCTTTTGTCGGCGCTCACGCTTTATCGGCGAAATCCCTTCACAATGGCTGCATGAAGTGCGTTTGCGGGCCGCAGTTTCACGCCCCATGATGCCCAGCCGCCAAACCAGCACGCCACAATGGCAGTCTGCCGCGACCCTGGCCCAGGCTAGCCTGGCAGAAAGAGCTTTGCGCATTGGTCAAAAGGTGGCGCATAAAAAGTTTGGCGAAGGCGTGATCCTGCAAGCAGAAGGCGAGGGCGACCGCACCCGCCTGCTGATCAACTTTGAAGGCGTCGGCGAAAAGTGGCTGGTGCTGGGTTTTGCCCCGCTGCAACCGCTGGATTGAATCAGTCAGGCTTGGCCTGCGGCTGACTCAGGACCAAACGCTCGACCCCTTCACTATTGCGCAGATGAACATCCAACTGGCGGAAGGCGATCTCAATGCCTTCCTCTTTGAAGCGCCGATCAATATAGCGGTTGATTTCATCAATACTGGGGTTGCGATCACTCAGCTGCCCCACATGAATTCGCAGCTCATGATCCAGCGTGCTGTCACCAAAGCTAAGGAACAGCACTTGAGGAGCGGGGTCTTTCAGCACCCGCTCACTCTGCTGAGCCGCTTCCAGCAAAATCTCACGCACTTTATTCAGATCCGACCCATAGGCGACTCCAACCTTGACGATCACCCGCGTGACCGTGTCGGTCAAAGACCAGTTGATCAACTGGCCGGTGATAAAGTTTTTATTCGGCACAATGATGTCTTTGCGATCAAAATCAGTGATGGTGGTCGCCCGAATACGAATGCGCGACACCCGCCCGGACAGGTTGTTCAAGGTGACCACATCACCGATGCGGATAGGGCGCTCAAACAGCAGAATCAGGCCGGAAACAAAGTTGGCAAAAATCTCCTGTAGACCGAAACCCAGCCCCACACTCAGCGCTGCCACCAGCCACTGCAATTTGCTCCAGCTGACGCCCAGGGCGGACAGGGTCAAAACAAACCCTACCGCCACAATCACATAGTTCAGCAGGGTTTTGATCGCGTAGCCGCTCCCCTGTTGCATTTGCAGGCGGGAGAGCACCAGCATCTCCAGCAGGCCCGGCAGGTTCGCCGCCAGGAAAAAGGTCAGACCCAGAATGAACAGTGCACTGATCAGGTCTGCAAAGCTGATCGGTAGCAGGCTGTCTTCCGTCACATACTCCCACAGCACCCAGGCATCTAATTGAGACAGTCCCGCCAACAGGGGCTGCCAGACAAAGTAGAGCGCACCACCAAACACCATCAACATCAAAAAGCGGGATAAACGCTGAGACTGCTGGTGTGCCTGATCGACATCCACCACCGGCAAGGGCGTGACATCTGCCTGCTCTTCAGCATCCACCAACAGCAGCGGCTGGGCATGACTTAACTGGTAACGCAGGCGCTCAGTACGCAAGCGCAAGCTGCGGTTGACCGTTGCCTCAGTGAGCACCCAGGCGAGCAAAAGATAAAAACTCGCCAACAAGTGACTGGTTAGCTTTAAGCCCGTGTAAACATAGCCATTGACCGTCAACAGCAGCAGCGAGGCTGGCAGCAACAGTAGCAGGAAGGCCACCAGTGTATGCAAAAAGCGCGACTGATAAAGTGGGGCCGTATGACGAAACAGATCAACAATGATGACTGCCAAAAAGCCACTGAAAACGACCAGAACCAAAGGCGTGGTGAGATCCTGATACAAGGCCGCCTGATGTTCAGCCATGGCCAGCAGGAAGCTTGATGGAATCAAAGCCCAGGCCAGCAGGCGGGTAAAACGCAGATAACGTACGCGCTCTGTTTCTGCCCAGGCAAAATGCCGCTCAGCAATGCCCTGCGGCTGTAGCACCTGGTG
>SKHR01000035.1 GCA_007116865.1 Marinospirillum sp.
TCTTCATCCTGAGCATCAACGGCTTTGCGCTTATGGCGTCGAGACAACCAGGCTTCAACCCTCGCCACGGCCTCGGCTTCCATTTGTGCGCGCATCTGCTGCTCAGTTTCGGCGGCTTCGGAATTTTCCGACTCATTTTTACGCTGCTCAAGCAGCCATTGCATCACCGCCTGACACAGGGCTTGAGTGCCTTTAGCGCTGATCGCACTGATTTTGAATACTGGTCCTTGCCAGTTAAGCTGTTCGATCAAGGTGTCACAGGCCGCATCAATTTCATCTTCGGGCAGCAAATCCAGCTTGTTGATCACCAGCCAGCGCGGGCGCTGATACAGGGTCTCGCTGTAGGTCGCCAGCTCATTCAACAGGGTTTTGGCTGTGGCTGCCGGATCACTTAGATCCATTGGCGCCAGATCAACCACGTGCAACAGCAAACGACAACGGGTGAGGTGACGCAAAAATTTAAAGCCCAAGCCGCTGCCCTGTGAAGCCCCTTCAATCAGCCCAGGAATATCCGCCATCACAAAATGCTGATGGGTGCCGATTTTGACCACACCCAGATTCGGCACCAGCGTCGTGAAAGGATAGTTGGCCACCTTGGGTTTGGCTGCAGACACGGCTCGAATCAAAGTGGATTTGCCCGCGTTCGGCAAACCCAGCAGCCCAACATCGGCCATGACTTTCATTTCCAGGTTGAGCCGACGCTCTTCTCCGGGTGTGCCCTTGGTGGTTTGGCGGGGCGCACGGTTGACCGACGACTTAAAGTGAATATTGCCCAGACCACGACGACCCCCCGCTGCCACTAAAAGCTGCTGGCCAATCTCGGTGATATCACCAATGACTTCCAGGGTGTCTTCATCAATCACACTGGTGCCAACCGGCACAGGTATGAACAAATCATCACCAGCCTTGCCTGAGCACTGTTTGCCACGCCCCGACTCACCGCTCTGAGCCTGGTAGCGTTTTTGAAAGCGAAAGTCGATCAGGGTGTTGAGGCTGTCATCACCGACGAGGTAGACGCTGCCACCATCGCCGCCGTCTCCGCCATCCGGCCCGCCTTTGGGCACATATTTTTCTCGGCGAAAACTCATACAGCCATTGCCGCCTTTACCGGCAACAACCACGATGCTGGCTTCATCTACAAATTGCATGGTGAAACTCCTGGTGAACCGCTGTGAACGCAAAAAGGCCCCGCCAACCGGCGGAGCCTTTTTCTGGCCCTTGCCGGACTTGCCGGCTACAGGCGCCCGACAGCGGTCAGCTCAATCAGGCCTGCGCTGGAACGACGCTAACGTAGCGGCGGTTCTTTGGGCCTTTAACTTCAAACTTCACGACACCTTCTGCTTTCGCAAACAGGGTGTGATCTTTACCGATGCCAACGTTAGTGCCAGGGTGGAACTTGGTGCCACGCTGACGAATAATGATGTTGCCACCTTGAACCACCTGGCCGCCAAAAATCTTGACGCCCAAGCGTTTGCTTTCTGAATCGCGTCCGTTACGCGTACTACCGCCGGCTTTCTTATGTGCCATGGTAAATTACCTCTTGATTCTGATCGAATTAACCAGCAATGCCGGTGATTTTAACTTCAGTGTACCACTGACGGTGGCCCTGACGCTTCATATGGTGCTTACGGCGACGGAACTTGATGATGCGTACCTTTTCTCCGCGACCATGGTCAATCACTTCAGCACTGACTTTGGCACCTTCAACAACAGGGGCGCCGACTTTGATGGTTTCGCCGTCTGAGACCAGCAAAACATCGTCAAATTGAATGGTTTCGCCAGTGGCGACTTCCAGTTTTTCCAGCTTCAGGGTTTGGCCTTCCTGAACACGGTACTGCTTACCGCCGGTTTTAATCACTGCGTACATTATGGATCTCCAGTAGACAATCATCTGTTTTGTTTGAATCGCTGCTTGTACCTGTTTTGATTGGAGCCGCTTTGGGAACCATCGAGCAGGGAGCGTACACAGATGAGGACGCGCAATTCTACGCGAAACCTCAATGCACCGCAAGCAGCACCCCACACCGGTTGACCGGGTCTGCACTCAACCCTTGTGCGCCCACATTCACGCACCAGATCGGTGCACATAAATCTGGGTGCACCCGGATTGCCAACCCAATGCGCCATTTTGGTTTGTAGTCACCACAGGACACCTTGCCTCAGGGCAGCTTTTAAAGCTGGCTTGGTTTTTGCTCTGGCTTGCAGCGCAGCCTCAGAGATGCTTTTATTTTTCCGCTTATCGACCTCAGGAGCTTTTCAGCCAGTGCAGATACACAGTTTTTTTCAGCCCATCATCAGCCTCATGCATCGACGCACCGTCGGCTACGAGGCACTGCTGAGAGCGCAGACACCGGAAGGAAAAGCCGTATCTCCACTAGCCGCTTTTCAATGGGCCGCCGAGCACACACAGGTCGAGCAGTTTGACCGTCGCTGCTTGCGGCAACATTTGCAGTCTTTTTCTGCGTTAAACAAGGATAGTCACTGGCTGTTTCTTAACCTGCGCGGCGAAAGCATTCATGCGGGTAATTTTCGTGAACAGCTGCTCAGCCGGTTTTTACTGCGTCAAGGGGTTGGCAAAGAACGTATTGTGCTGGAAATCCTGGAAGATTCAGTCAAAGACCCCGGCCTGTTACAGGATTTTGTGCGTTATTATCAGCAGGCCGGCTTTTTGGTCGCGATTGATGATTTCGGCACCGGGCAATCTAATTTTGACCGTATCTGGCAGCTTGAGCCCCAAATCGTCAAGCTGGATCGCTCTATGCTGCTTAACGCCAGATCCAATTCGCGTCGCCAGCGCTGGCTGAGCCGCTGTGTTGCCTTGTTGCGCGAAACCGGTGCGCTGGTCTTGATCGAAGGTGTTGAAACCAAAGAAGATGCACAAATCGCTTTAGAAGCCGATGCTGATCTGCTGCAAGGGTTTTATTTTGCACGCCCTTCACCAACCGGGGAATGTGACGAATCCGCCCTGGCTGACACCGTGCACCACCTGCACCAAACCGCCTTGAGCCAACAGCTGGTCCGCCAGCATCAGCAGATTCGCAAACATCAGTTATTGCAAAAGCATCTGCATCAAGCCGCCA
>SKHR01000207.1 GCA_007116865.1 Marinospirillum sp.
AAATCAGGGCCAGCCGGTCTCCAATGTCTTCCAGTGAGAAAGGACCATCATAGGCCTGTAGGGTAAAGGGGGCACCCATCGGACGTTCGGTCAGTTGATGTCCCGAATGATCCTGACGAACGCCTTGATAAATCTGCAAACTCGCTAAAACAACCAAAATAACCAACCCTGTGATCAGGGTAGGACGATGAATACGCATAGTGACCTCAAAACAAGTCAAGCAAAATTCAGCCGATAACCGGCGAGTGAAAAAAGGTTAACCAACCAGTAAAGGCGGTGCCCGAGTGGGGGGGAGCAAAGCGGCCGAGGTTTGCTCGGCGATGAAGCGATAAGGAAGGAGCTGGCTCCTGGCTTGATCTAAGGCCTGAGCACGCAAGAGAACTTCGGGCAGGCTGGTCAGCGGTGCGGGCAGGCAGTCTTGTACCTGAACCAGTGGCTGACGGGATTCGACTCTTTCCCCAGCGCTATTCAGCAGCAGGCGCTCAAAGCCACCGTCCCAGCTACAGACTTCAACATAGCCATCGGGATGAACCAACAGGGGCGGACTGACAAAAGGCACCAATGATCGGAACGAAACCGCCATCAGTACGAGGAGTAATCCAGTGGTTGCCCACCGTGAGCTTGCAGGTTTAAACATGCCGATCTTCCTGGAGGATTGTCCGCAGTTTACCCCGCAGGGGAGGTTTCATCCAGCGGCGCAGTGGCACAGGGCAGACGAACCACCAATCGCGCACCGCTGAGCTGGTGCGGGTCTTCAACTTGAAGCTGGCCTTTTTGATGTTCAATGATGCCGCGACTGATCGGCAGCCCCAGGCCGGTGCCTTTGGGACGGCTTTGATTGTCACCACTGGTCTGCCGCTGCTGTATTTGATGAAACTTCTCGAAGACTTTTTCACGCTCTTGGGTGGGAATGCCCGCACCATTATCTTCGACAGTTAAGACCCAGGACTCCTTGTCTTGAAACAGGCTTAAAACCACCTGTGGTGCTTTAGGGTCAGCAAACTTGCGTGCATTTTCTAAAAGATTAATGATGACTTGTTGTAGCCGATCTGGGTCAGCCATCACCCAGGCCTCTTGATTTGGCAGTTGCTGTTCAAGTTGTACTTGATGTTCTTCAAATAAGCGTGTTAACGCATCAACCGAGTCCTTAGCCAGTTGATTAAAGTCGATTCGCTGAGGGTTTAATTGCATGCGACCCGATTCTAAACGCGCTAAGTCGAGAATCTCCTCAATCAGCCGTGACAGGCGTTCACTTTCTTTCACAATGATGGATAAAAAGTGTGCCTGCTGTTCGGGTGAAGCGCCTTGATTATCACGTAGTATTTCAGCAAAGGCTCGAATTGAAGTGAGTGGGGTACGCAGTTCATGGCTGACCATGGCAATAAATTCATCTTTAAGCTTATCCAGTTCCCTTAAACGGGTGTTGGCCGCTTTTAGCTCTTCTCCGATTTGAGCAAGTTCTGTTGATTTTTGCTCAAGCCTGCGGTTGTATTCCAGGGTTTGCGTTGTGGTATCCAGAATGCTTAGAACGGCCTCTAGGTCCAGCGCTTCACCCCGAACGACAGAGTTCATTAACACTCGTGCTGAAGTGCTACCGAGCGCGCCTGTTAATGCCTGTTCGGCCTGGCTGATCAGACGAGAGGGCGCCGGTGTTATATCCTCGCTTGTCGGCGGGTGAGCATCAACGCGAGTAAAAATTTGCTGACTGGCTGCAGCGCCTAAGTAGCGAGACAGCAATTGATAGATTTCTCCCCGAGTGGCCTGCCCTTGCCACACAGGTGTTTGCATAACATCTGAACGTAAAGCCGCTGTAAAAATCGCTGCCTGGGTTTGCTCTAACTGGCTTTGACGCGTGAACAAAGAGACGAATAGCAGTAGTCCGACATTGACGGTCAGACTCCAAAATAATGAGTGGGTATAAATGTCCCAGCCTTCTAGCCCCATAAGGGCGTAAGGGCGCAGCCATTCGATGCCCCAAGGCCCTTTTTCGATCAGTTGGCTATCAATCCAGCCAGAAAGCACAAAGCCGGGAATCAGTAGCGTCCAAGCCCAAACCAGAATGCCGCCGATCAGGCCGATGGCGGCACCCAGGCGTTTGGCCTCTCGCCAGTAAAGGCCGAGCAGTAAAGAAGGCGCAAACTGGGCCACGGCGGCAAAGGAAACCAGACCGATGGTCACCAGGCTATAAGCATCTCCCACCAGCACGTGATAGGCGTAACCTAGAAGTAAAATTAACAGGATGGCAATGCGGCGGATATTGAGTACCCAGCGGCTGATATCGCGCAATGGGTCCAGATGCAGCCAGCGCGACTTCAGCAGTAAGGGCATCACCAGATGGTTACTGACCATGGTGGACAGGGCGATGGTTTCGACAATCACCATGCCGGTTGCTGCAGCAAGACCACCGATAAATACCAACAAGGCCAGGGTGTTCTGACCGGCGGCCAGTGGCAGGGTAAGCACAAAGCTATCAGGTGACTGCCCGGTTTCGCCGAGCAGCACCCCGGCAAAGGCGATGGGAATCACAAACAAATTAATGATCAGCAAATAGAGGGGAAACATCCAACTGGCACGTTTTAAATGGCGCTCATCAACATTTTCAACCACCAGCACCTGAAACTGACGCGGCAGGGTGATGAAGGCGAGGGTTGCCAAAAGCAGGGTGCCAACCCAGCCAGTGACCCCGCCGGGCACCTGATCCAGTCCCATGCTGTTGATCAAAGACGGGTGGGCGGCTGCTTGCTGCAATAAATCTCCAGGCCCCTGATAGAGCCAGAACACCACAAACAGGCCCACCGCTAAAAAAGCCATCAGCTTGACGATGGATTCAAAGGCAATGGCCGCGACCATGCCTTCATGCCGCTCACTGGCATCCAGATGACGAGTACCAAACAGAATGATGAACAGTGCCAAGACCAAAGCGACCCAAAAGGTCTGGTCTAGCGTGAACAGACTATTGGCGCCCGTGTCGGGCAGACTGGGATAGCCGGTGAGCACCGCATGGCTGATGGTGATCGCCTTTAGCTGTAACGCGATATAAGGCATGATGGCGAGGATGGCGATCAGTGTGACCAGCGCCGCCAAAAAGCCACTTTTTCCATAGCGGGCACTGATGAAATCGGCAATGGAAGTGATTCTTTGTGCTCGAGCAATACGCACCATTTTGCGAATCATGTACCAGCCAAGCAGCATGGCCAGGGTCGGGCCTAAATAAATGAGCAAAAAGCTCGGCCCAGAATCAGTGGCCCGCCCGACACTGCCATAAAAGGTCCAGGCAGTGCAGTAAACCGCGATTGAAAGGGTGTACACCAGTGAGGAGTTGATCACTGAGCGCCCTTGTTCAGCACGACGGTTAGCCCAGGCAGCGATCAAAAACAGAATCGCCAGATATCCAAAAGCAAAAGCTAAAACCGTCAGCTCACGATTCACGATGCTGCTCCATCAGCCAGGCAACCAGTCCTAAAATGAACAGCCAGGCTCCAAACAAGTACACCGGCAGGCGAGATATGCCTTCTGGCCCTGGCCGGTCAAACAGGGGCATCAGTGGCGGTAAAAAGAGGAATAACGCCAAAAGCAGAATGCCTGCCAGCCGTGCGCGGGTTGTGGAAGCTTTTAGGCGTTTTTTTGTAGGCATTTCTGCAACTCCAGCGCCTGACTCAGGGTGACAATACCGCGGGCTTCCAGCCTTGGTAAGAGGGTCAAGAATAACTCTGCGGTCACCCGTGCATCACCCAGGGCGGTATGCCGAGTTCCGGGTGGGAAAGTGAGATTAAATCGCTCGGCTAAATTGTCCAGGCCATGACCTTCAATCTCTGGGTCCAGACCCCGGGAAAGTAACAGGGTATCCAAAACCGGCATGGTGAAACTCTGGCCACTGTCCTGCCCGGCCAGGTTGATCGCCAGCAAATCAAAGGCGGCATTGTGCGCCAGCAGCACCCCATGGCCGATGAACTCACGAAAACGCGGCAGCACCACTTCAATGGGTGGCGCCTCTTCAACATCCTGATCAGTGATTCCATGAATCAAGGTGCTGGCATGAGGGATTGGGCGTTTGGGGTTGACCTTCTGATCAAAGTTCTCCTGTGCCAGCAAGCGTCCGCGCAAGATACGGCAAGCCCCAAGGCTGATGATCTGATCCCCATCTCTAAGTTTCAGCCCGGTCGTTTCGGTATCAAAAACCACGATTTCTAACTCATCCAGACGCAGTTCGCCCAGGGCTGCCGAAGGCGCAGGCAGATCCGCAATACTGAAATCATGGAACTCTGGTCGGGCGTCTACAAGCGGTGCGGGTGGATAAACTCGAGTCGCGGCAGGAAGGGGGATCCTCAGCCTGGCCTGACCGCTGCCTGTATCCGTCAGGCTCCACCAGTCGCTGGCATGGCGGCGTAGCAGGTCGCCGAGGCGGGGAGACATAGGCTCTTCACTGACGGGCAGCTCTTGCCAGTTTTGCAGGGTTTTATACCCGATGGGTTCTCCCGACCAGATCAAATCCAGATAAACCCGATCATTGCCCAGCTGAATGTCACTTTCAAAGTGGGTTTGTTCGGTGGTGCGGGCCAGCTCCAGTAACACGCGTTGTAACAGGGCCAAAAGGGCAGGGGTATCGGCCTGCATCCAGGCGGGAATGCCTAAAGGCGTCAACTGGATCTGATGACTTTCCAGGGCGGGGATCAAGGCTTGCCACACATCGTTGGACCAGGTGTCACTGAGTTGCCCTTGTGCCTGATGCAGGCTTTCGAGTAAATGCGCCAGCTCAGTGACCAGCTCACTCAATGCCTGGCTGTCTTCTAACATCGCACGCTGCAGGCGTTCAGTCAGATCCGGTGTGCCAGCGCCACTGGACAGCACCTCTCCGGCAGTGGCCAGGTTGGCTGCGTGTCCGCGCAGGGCAGGCAAGAGTCCAGCCAAGGGTTTTTTCCAGCGCTGATCCATGTGCTGGCGAGCAGTCGCATCCTCCAGGGTCAGGAGTGCCTCTCCTTGTGTTGCCATCACTCGGCGCAGGTCTGCCAGCAGCCAGCGATCCTGGCAGGGCACCAGTAATTGGCGGGGACTGCCATCACGAGGCAGGTGGCGCAGGGCATCGGTCAGGCTGGTGGATGGCAGCAGCTCATTTAAACGCCGCCCCAACCCCAGTGCGGGATTATCGGCAAAAAGCTGTTCTGCGGCTGGATTGAACAGCAGCAAGCGCTGGTGTTGATCACAGAGTAGTAGCGGGGTTTTCAAGACCTTAAGCAGCGCCTCCAGCTCATGACGGATACGGGCGGCATCCTTGGCACCATCAATGCGTGCCTGACGCAAACGTATGCGATCCTTGCGCCAGCTGAGCCGTAACTGATCCAGCTCCTTTTGCAGAAAAGTTAACCAGCCCTGCGGAGGAAAGTCGTCTTCCGCTTCGGGGTGGGTGTTGATTCGGGTCAGCAGCACCTGAAAGTGACGTAAAGGGCGCAGCAGGCGGATTTCGACCCACAAGCCAAAAATCAGCATGAACAGGGCTGGCAGGCCACTTAAACTCCATAAAATCAGGCGTTGGGGTGGCGATGGCCCCCATTGGGCGTCTAGCCAGGTTGCCAGTGTCAGGCAGCCAAAAAAAGTCAGGCCCAACAGCAGCAGCCAAATGCCCAGGAGCTTTTGCCGGTCAGGCATGTTCATACATCCGCAGTGGGCGGTTGAGTTTCATCCAACAGCTGACGAACACGTTCAACCAGCTGCTGGGTGGAAAAGGGTTTGGTGACATAGTCATCCGCACCCAGTGCCATGCCTTTTTCTTTTTCGACTTCACGCCCGTGAGCGGTCAGCATGATGATAGGCAAGCGTCGAGTTCTGGGCGCACTTCGCAGTGTTTCGAGCACCTCAAAACCGCTGATCCCTGGCAAGCTGATATCGAGAAGGAGTAAATCAGGGCAATTCTGGTTGATTCTCTCCAAGGCGGTTTCACCATCTGCTGCCGTAGAGACTTCAAAGCCTGCCTGCTGCATCAGAAACTCTAAGGACAACAGGATGTTTGGCTCATCATCGACGACCAGTACATGAGTCATAGTTTTGCCCCTTGGCTTTCTTGTTGTTCTTTCCAGTCTAGCCCGACTTCCTTAGCACGCAAGACGACCAAGGGCTATATCCTGCTTGTGTTCATTTCAGGCTGCCCCTAAGATGCGCAAGATTTCATGCTCAGGAGTTGCCGGTGTTGCTTCCTATGCTTGCCTGTTTGATCGGCTTGATCCTTTTGGTCTGGAGTGCTGACCGCTTTGTCGCGGCCGCTTCTGCAGTGGCGGCACACTGGGGCGTGCCTTTGTTGCTGATCGGCTTGTTGGTCATGGGGTTTGGCACATCGGCACCGGAAATGCTGGTGGCAGCGCAGGCGACCCTGACAGGCGCCAGTGGACTGGCACTGGGCAATGTGGTGGGCTCGAACATTGCCAATCTGGGTTTGATTCTGGGCGTCACTCTACTGGTGACACCGATCACCCTGAACCGACAACAGGAAAATATCAGTCTTTGGTGGTTTTTATCCGCTACCCTGGTGGTTTGCTTGATGATGTGGCTAGGTCGTGCACTAGTTGTCTGGCATGGCTTGCTCCTGGTATTACTGTTTTTCGGGTTTATTGGCCAGAGCTATTGGCAAATGCGTCGACACTCTCGCGAGGTGCTGGCATCAGTGGCCGAGCAGCTGCCGGACATGGGTGCCGCTAAAGCCGTGGCTGGTTTGATATTCAGTTTGTTGCTGTTGCTATTCAGTGCCCGTTTGCTCGTTTGGGGTGGGGTGGAAGTCGCTCAGTATCTCGGTGTGAGTGATCTGATCATTGGTTTGACACTGGTGGCGATTGGCACCAGTCTGCCAGAGCTGGCGGCCAGTGTGGCCGCGGCACTTAAACGTCAAACCGGCCTGGTGATGGGCAATTTGCTGGGTTCTAACCTGTTCAACCTGTTAGCGGTTTTGCCCATTACCCCTTTGCTGGCAGGGCAGGTCGCTCTGCCAAATGCACTGCTGATGCGCGACCTGCCGGTGATGTTGCTTCTGACCCTGAGCCTGTTCCTGCTGACCAGATACCGCTTGGTCTTGTCGCGCTGGGTCGGCGGTTTTTTACTGAGCGGTTTTGTCTTCTGGCAGCTTGGGGTGCTGTTGTTTTTTCAGGCCTAGGCACATCAGATAAAGGTGATGCCCACAGAAAACAGCTGTTCTACTTCACGGATGCGGCGCTTATCAACCAGAAACAAGATCACCTGATCACCGCTTTCAACCAGTAGATCATCATGTGCGATCAGTACCTCCTTGCCTCTGACCAGCGCACCGATGGTGACCCCTTCGGGTAACGGGATTTTTTCCAGGGTTCGCCCGACCAGTTTTGAACTTTTACTGTCGCCCAGAGCAACGGCCTCAATAGCTTCAGCGGCGCCTCGACGCAGTGAGTGAACATTCTTGACCTGGCCTCGACGCACATGGGTCAGGAGGCTGCCAATCGTCGCCAACTGAGGTGAAAATGCGATGTCCACCTCACCGCCTTGTACCAGATCGACATAGGCAGCATTGTTGATCAGAGTCATCACCTTGCCTGCCCCCATGCGCTTGGCGAGCAAGGAAGACATGATGTTGACTTCATCATCGTTGGTGACGGCACAGAAGATATCGGTTTCTTCAATCGACTCTTCTTGCAGCAGGTTCTTGTCGGTGGCGGTGCCGTTCAGAATGACGGTACGCTCCAGTTTCTCTGCCAGCTCAGCGCAGCGCCCCGAGTTGTACTCAATCAATTTGACCTGATATTCATTTTGCAAACTTTCTGCCAGGCGCTCACCAATATTACCGCCACCGCCGATGATGATGCGCTTGTAACGATGGTCAATTTTGCGCATTTCACTCATCACTGCCCGAATGTCCTTGCGTGCAGCAAGAAAGAACACCTCATCACCGGCATGAATCACGGTATCCCCCCGCGGGGTGAGGGCTTTGTTTTGTCGGTAAATCGCAGCAACACGGGTATCAACCTGAGGGATATGCTCACGAAAAGTGGCCAGTTGATGGCCCACCAATGGGCCGCCTTCAACGGCACGCACACCGACCAGCTGAACCAGACCACCAGCAAAATCCAATACCTGCAAAGCGCCTGGGTTTTCAATCAGACGGCGAATATGGTTAGTCACCACCTGTTCAGGGCTGATCAGTACATCAATGTCAAACCCCCGCTCACTGCGAAACAGCCCCTTGCGTGATAAATAAGAAGCCGAGCGAACCCGGGCGATTTTTGTGGGTGTGTTGAACAGGGCATGGGCAACCTGACAGGCCACCATGTTGACTTCATCTGAGTTGGTCACAGCAATCAGCATGTCTGCGTCTTCACAGCCTGCCTGGCGCAACACCGCCGGGTAGGAGGCTTTGCCCTGGATGACCCGCACATCCATTTTATTTTGCAGGTCACGCAGACGGTTCGCATCGGTATCGACAATGGTGATGTCATTTTCTTCAACTGCCAGGTTTTCAGCCAGAGAGCCTCCGACCTGACCCGCGCCAAGAATAATGATTTTCATGGGTCAAAACTCCTTAGGCTCGCCAGAAAGCACGAGTGAAGAGGATCATAAAGGTCACGATCTCCAAACGTCCCAGTATCATGCCGATCGCCATCAGCCATTTACCCGCATCGGGGAGGGATGAAAAGTTACCTGCAGGACCGACCGTGTCTCCCAGCCCTGGGCCGACGTTAGCCACTGCTGAAACCGCGGCGGTAAAGCTGGTAATAAAATCCAGGCCCATAAAAGACAGGGCGAAGGCCAAAACAGCAATGGTGGCAAAAAAGAAAAACGCAAAACCCACCATTGAGCGGATAACATCATCTTCGACATGACGGCCATTGTAACGCTGGGAAAACACACCGCGCGGGTGCAGCAAGGCCAGCATCTGGTTGCGCATCAGCATCAAGGATAATTGATGACGGAATACTTTAAAGCCACCACTGGTAGAGCCAGAGCAACCGCCAATGAACATCAGATAAAGAAAAAAGATGACCGCAAAAGAACCCCAGGCATTGTAATCAGAGGATGCGTATCCCGTTGTGGTGACAATCGAGACAATATTGAAAGCCGCATGCGTTAAGGCCTCAAACCAGTCCCAGTTTTTCTGGGTGATCAAAAAGGCGGTCATGCACAGGATGGCACCGAGCAGGATCTTGGCAAGTGCCCGCACCTGGCTGTCGCGTAACATGGGCATCGGCCGCCCTTGAATCATGTGCACATAAAGCACGAAGGGCAGTGCGCCTAAAAACATAAAGGTGATGCCGATCCATAAAATAACAGGCGTGTCGGCATACTGCCCCATGGAGGCGTCATAATTGGCAAATCCGCCCGTTGCGGAAGTGGTCAAACCATGTACCAGGGCATCAAAAGGCGCCATGCCCGCAGCCCAGTAACTCAGGATACACAGCAGGGTTAAACTCACATACACCTTGCCGATGGCTTTAGCCAGGGTGCCAGAGCGTGGCACGGCTTTTTCTGACCAGTCCGATGATTCCGATTGGAATAAACGCATCCCGCCGACCTGCAAGAAGGGCAGGATCGCCATGCCCAGCACAATGATGCCAATGCCGCCTAACCACTGCAAAATTCCACGCCATAACAAAATCCCGTGGGACATAGTATCCAGCCCGGACAGGATGGTTGCCCCAGTGGTGGTCAGCCCGGAAATGCTTTCAAACATTGCATCCGCAATGGAAAGCTGAGTGGAGCCGTAATGCAGTGGAAGAGAAGAGAACAGGCTGAGAATGATCCAACCCAGGGAGGTAAGAAGAAAAATCTGTCGACCACGCAACACAAAAGGAGAAAAAGACCCTAGCAGTACCATCAGCCCACCGGTCAGCAGAGTGAACAGCATGGAGTAAAAAAATACCTGAGTATCTTGTTGCTCCCCCTCATAAAATAGCAGCACCACCGGTGCCAACTTGAAAAAACCAAGGAGCAGCACCAGCATGCCCAGTATCTTGATGATTGGTGCGAGCCATTCAAAGTGGCGACGCAGGGCAGGGACTTCCTGGCGTCGACTTGACCGGGCACTGTGATCGGGGACGGAATGTCGCGGTGATGCCTGCATTCTGATTCTCTGGGTCAGATAACAAACGGGATCTTAACGCGGCTGCAGCAAAGATGCTACCGCCGGCAGTCTAGCCGCTTGAGCCAGCGCAATTTTACTGATCTGCCTGGATTTCAAATCCTGCCGCCTGGAGCAATGCCCGGGTATAAGCGGCTCGCGGCGAAGCAAACAGCGCCTCTGTCGTAGCGGTTTCGATCGCCTGTCCCTGGTGCATCACCAGAATTCGGTGGCTCATCGCGCGCACGACCGCCAGATCATGGCTGATAAACAAATAAGCCAGTTGATGACGTGCCTGTAAATCCCTCAACAGATCAATGACCTGGCCTTGAACGCTGCGGTCCAGTGCTGACGTGGGTTCGTCCAGCACCAGTACCTGAGGTTTGAGAATCAAAGCCCGGGCAATGGCAATACGCTGGCGCTGCCCTCCAGAAAACTCATGCGGATAACGGTGACGGCTTTCCGGGTCCATGCCGACTTCGCTCAGCACCGCACAAACCTGGGCTTCAATTTCAGGCGCAGACAGGCGAGGGTAATGCCAGGCCAGGCCTTCAGCGACAATTTCACCCACACTCAAACGTGGGCTGAGACTGCCGTAGGGGTCTTGAAACACTACCTGAAGTTTGCGCCGCCAGGGTAGCAAGGCTTTCTGGTTGAGTGACTCAATGGGTTGCCCATCGACACGGATCTGACCACTGCGAATCGCCTGCAAGCGCAATAAAGCCAACGCCAGGGTGGTTTTGCCCGAGCCACTTTCCCCCACAATGCCCAGGGTTTCACCGGCCTGCAGTGTCAGTTGCAGATCCTGAACCGCGACCAGGGGCGGTGGTTTTTTCCACCAGCGCCACCCTGTGGCCGGACGAGTAAATTCGACTCGAACCCCCTCAGCTATCAAGCGTTGCGGGGCATTGGTTTTAAGGGGCGCAGGCGCGCCACTGGGCTGACTGGCGAGAAGATGGCGGGTGTAATCCGCCTTGGGTGAGGTAAATAATGCGGCCGTTGACTGCATTTCAACCGCCTGGCCCTGGTGTAAAACCTGCACCTGATCACTGTAGCGCTGAACCAGATTCAAATCATGGGTGATCAGCAGAATCGCCATGCCACGCTCTTTTTGCAGGCTGCGCAGCAGGTCGAGTATTTGTTTTTGGACGGTGACATCCAATGCAGTGGTGGGCTCATCCGCAAGCAAAATATCCGGGTCGTTGGCCAGTGCCATGGCGATCATCACCCGTTGGCGCTGCCCGCCGGAAAGCTGATGCGGCCAGGCTTGGGCAATGCGCTCTGGTTCAGGCAGGCGGACGTCTTGCAGCAGCGAGAGACAGCGCGCATAAGCGGCCTCACCACTGAGTCCTTGATG
>SKHR01000028.1 GCA_007116865.1 Marinospirillum sp.
AAGGCCTTGGTAAGTCCTGAAATTTGTAACGCAGGCGTTATTTCGGCTGCCATAAATCACCTAGTCAATCGAATATGAGTAGGTTAGGCAGGGCAAATGACATTTTAATGACACCAGTACTTGCAGCGACGCGGCTAAGAAAGCTCAAACCAGGCTGAAACTCACCAACGCCAGGCTGAGTTTTGCTAACAGCCAGCCCAGGGCCGCTCCAACGAGTACGTCAGTGGGGTAGTGCAACCCAAGAACGAGACGAGACAGGGCCACCAGCGCGGTAAAAACCAGCAGCCAGGGTGTCCATAATGGCAAGGCCGCCATGAGGAGACAACTGAAAGCAACCGCGTGCAGCGTGTGTCCGGAGGGGAAGCTAAAACGATCCAGCGGTCGCATATAGGCCTGGATATGCGGATAGGCCTCACAGGGGCGCAAACGTCCGGTGGTGCGTTTGATCCACAGATAAATCCATGTGGCAACCAATCCGGTGACGGCCATTTGCAGGCTCAAAAAGAGTCCGGCTTTGCCATACATCAGGGGTAAGAGCAGCATGATGACATACCAGACAAGCCCATCACCCAGACGGCTCACCACACGAAAAGGCAGACATAAAAGTGAGTGGTCACCCAGGCGGTTGAAGCGAGTGCCCAGTGATAGATCCAGCGCGTGAAAACGCTCAGTCAGTGGATAGCGTCGTGTAGCGGGCAGCATTTTCAGGCTCATGAGAAACCTCCGGCAGGATCAGGGAATGCAGCAGCTGGTAGAAGGATTGATTGATCTGTCCCCAGCTCTGGGTTTGCATGCGCTGGCTGGCCAGATGTCCCATGACCACCAGGCGGTGCTCATCACTGGCTAAATGACGAGCCGCCGTACAAAATTGACGAGTAGGTTGATCGGAATAGGCAGAAACGAGATAGCCATTCATCGCATGGGTGATCAGTTCTGCGGCAGCGGCACGCTCATAAGCTAGAACCGGGGTGCCAGATGCCATGGCCTCGGCTACCACGTTGCCATAGGTTTCGGTCAGGCTGGGAAAGATGAACAGATCCAGATTGGCGTAATAACGTGCCAGCGCTTCCCCTTGCTGCATACCAACACAGATCGCTTGGGGAAACTGCTTGGTGATCTGCTGGCGCAACGGACCATCTCCCACCAAGAGCAAACGTGCGTTGGGGCGGTCTTTTTGAATGGCCTGAAAACTCTCTAACAACAAATCCAGATTCTTTTCTTTGGCCAGGCGCCCGACATAACCCACCAGCAGCTGCTCTGGCCCCACACCTAAGCGAGCACGAAAATACTGGCAGCGTTTTTGCGGTGTAAAAAGCTGGGTATCAACGCCCCTTCCCAAGCGCTTGACCCGCTCAAAACCTTGCCTTGTCAGCGCCCGCTGCTGCTCAGCGGAGGGTGTCAAGGTCAGGTGGGCCTGGTTATGAAACCAGCGCAGATATTTCATCGCCAATGGCTTGAGCGGCAACCGCGAGTAGGCATCCAAATACTGGTCAAAATTGGTGTGAAAACCGGCGACCACCGGAATTTGATGGCGTTTGGCATAGCGCAAAGCACTCAACCCTAACGGCCCCTCGGTGGCGATATAAAACACGTCTGGACGTTGATAGGCCCAAAAGCGCTTAACGCGCCGAGGTAAACACCAGCCAAACCTCAGATCAGGATAACCAGGCAAAGGATGACCTGCCGCCTGCCAGGTGTTCAGCCCCTTCAGATAGGGAGTGGCAGAGCCGGGGCGTACCAGGTCAATCGTGACGCCTCGCTGAGCTAAACCCTGACACCAGTGCTCCAACGTCATGCTGACGCCATTGATATCCGGTGCATAGGTTTCTGTGATCAGGGCTAAACGCATCATTTACATCCACGGGTAGTCGGCAAGTGCCTAGCATCGGTGGCGCAGATGACGAAGTGATGGCAGCCGCTTGAAGCTTGTATGACAAGGCTGTTGATCGTGGACTGAGCTGAGTTAGAATGAACTCAAAGTAATCAACAACAGGCAGGTTATGAAAACGATTCGGTTGCTGACAGTCGATGATTCTAAATTCAATCGGGATCTGGTGATCAAGACCCTGCGTCATGAGTATCCAGAAATCGAAGTAACCGAGGCCCCCAATGGGCGGCGTGCTCAGCAGTTGCTGAAAAGCCACAGTTATGACCTGGTCTTGTGTGACTGGGAGATGCCGGAAATGGATGGCATCGAGCTACTCAAGTGGGTGCGCTCAGAAGAAAATCTCAAAGAGCAGCCCTTCATCATGGTCACCAGCCTGGATAAAAAAGAACATGTGGTCACCGCCCTGAAAGCCGGGGTCAATGACTATATTGCCAAGCCCTTTTCAACCGATCAGCTGGTCAGTAAGGTGGTCAAACAGCTGCTGCAATCCAAGGTGATCACCACCAAGGATCTGGCGGGCATGGGCTACAAACCCCGAATTTCAGGTGCAGGCGGTGCAGAGCTTCTGGCTGGCGCTGGCAGCACTCCCGAAGCCAGCCCCAAGAAATCAAAAGGCCCTAACCAACGCGCTTTGATCTGGAGCACTGGCGACAAGTATCCCGTCACCCTCAAAGAACTGACCCTGCAAGAAGCCGTGGTGCTCACCAAGCGAGTCGAAGGTCTGCCGAATTTAGGCGAGCCGGTTCATCTGGGTTTGATTGGAGGTGATGAGGAAGATCCGATCCGCGTCGCAGTGAAGGGTTTTGTCACCCTGTTGCAGCTGGGCGAGAAAAAACCGGATGCCAAAAGCCAGTTAATGCGCATCCAGTTGATCAAGCAGAACCCGGAAACCGCCAGCCTGTTCAGCCAGCTGCTCAGTTAAGCGCTGCTTTCACATACACACTGCTGGCGGGAAAGTGGCAACAAAAACGTGAACCACGCCCAGCAGCGCTGTTGATGCTCAGACGTCCCTGGTGCCTTAGCATGACGTGTTTGACGATCGCTAACCCCAGCCCTGTGCCTCCGGTAGAACTGGCACGCCCTTGATCCACCCGGTAAAAACGCTCAGTCAAACGCGAAAGGTGCTGAGGCTCTATCCCCGGCCCGTTATCGATCACCTCAAAGTGCGCACCAGACCGGTCCAGATGCCATTTCAGCTCAATGGTGGAGTCTGGGGGTGTGTATTTGACCGCATTGAATACCAGATTAGAAAAGGCACTACGCAGCTCCTTCTCACAGCCGTAAATCTGTAGTGAGGCATCGGCATTGAGTTCGATTCGATGTTTTTGATCCGACAAAGCCTGGGCATCCTGAAGAATGGTTTGCAGCAGCTGACTGATATCCAGCGGCTCTCTGGCCGGCTCAAAACTGCTGGTTTCCAGGCGTGAAAGCATCAGCAGGTCTTCGACCAGATGTTCCATACGCGCAGCCTGTTGTTGCATCAGCTCCAGACCGCGCACCCATTTAGGGTCGAGATTTTCTGCATGATCAGCGAAGGTTTCCAGATAGCCTGAGAGCACGGTCAAGGGGGTGCGCAGCTCATGCGAGACATTGGCGATAAAGTCCTGTCGCATCTGCTCTAACCGCTGGGTTCGGGTAAAATCCCGCACCAGCATCAGGCGCTCATTTTCACCAAACAGGGTGATTTGATATTCCAGGCTGCGGCCTTCGGCAACCGGTGAGGGCAGTACCAGCGGCTCACGATACTGTTGCTTTTCAAAGTAGTTCACAAAGCGCGGATCACGCAGCAGATGAGTGATCGGGTTGCCCTTGTCGCTGGGCATACGTAACCCCAACAAGTGCGTGGCCGCCTGATTCCACCACTCTACATCACCACGTCGATCAATCATGATGATGCCGTCACGCAGTGCCTGGCTTGACTGCTGAATCTTATCCAGCACCAGTTGCAAACGATTTTGCGCTTGGCGATTTTGGCGTTGCAGGCGATACAGCTCATCGAACACACGCCCCCACAGGCCGCGTGCTTCAGGGGGCACGTCTTCAGGGCGACGTAACCAAACCAGCATTCGACCCAACTGAAAAAGATGAAGCCCCAGCACCAGCAGTGTCGCTGTCAGCAATCCAGCCAGCACACTACCCGCCAGCCAGCCGACCAAAGCGGCCAGGCCAAACAGCCAAAAAAAGCGCAACAGTTCTTTTAAAATCAATGCAGGCACTTAAAAGCCTTTCGATCTGAGTCAATCAACGCTGGGTAGAAAAACGATACCCCGTCCCTCTAACAGTTTGCACCAGATGCTCGTGCGCTTCACCAAGTGCTTTACGTAGACGGCGAATATGTACGTCAACCGTTCGCTCTTCGACATAAACATTGCCGCCCCAGACTTGATCCAGCAACTGGCTGCGAGTATAGGCACGCTCCTGGTGGGTCATGAAAAACTGTAGCAGGCGGAATTCGGTCGGGCCAACTTCTAACGGCTGTTCAAAAGCGGTGACTCGGTGGCTGACCGGATCCAGCTTCAAACCTTCAACTTCAACCGGATCTTCAACCCCCAGTGGAGTCGCACGCCGCAATACCGCTTTAAGACGGGCAACCAGCTCACGCGGTGAAAAGGGCTTGGTGATATAGTCATCCGCACCTGCTTCCAACCCCTGTATTTTATTGTCTTCTTCACTGCGGGCAGTGAGCATGATGATCGGAATTTCAGCAGTCACGGGATCTCGCTTGAGACGGCGCGCCAGCTCGATGCCGCTGGTGCCTGGCATCATCCAGTCCAATAGAATTAAATCCGGCTGGCGATCAACAATCAGACTGTGCGCCTCTTTTGCATCGGCGGCCTCCAGATATTGATAGTCGGCCATCTCCAAAGCCACCGCGATCATTTCACGGATCGGCGCTTCGTCATCAACGATGAGTACAGTTTTTGCAGCCATGAGCTTGTCCTATAGACTCTGATTTGTTCAGTTTGATGACAATTACACCCGCTGAATATGACAGAATCATGACAAAAACAGCACCCGATTCCTAGCCGGACCAGCCGGACTCACCCCTGTCATGCAAATGTCATAAAGCTGAAATCTTTCTGCAATAGAGTTTCTTCAGGATTCGCTGGTAACGATCACCGAGGGTCATTCAGGCCTGATCGTCTAACCTGAAAAATGAGGAAACGAACATGAAATCACGTCACTCTAAGGCTGCGCTCGCATTGACGGCCGTTGCTGGTCTGGCGATGGCAACCACTGCTATGGCTCGCGACACCATCCAGATTGCTGGCTCTTCAACGGTACTGCCCTTTGCTTCAATTGTTGCAGAAGAATTCGGTCATGCCTTCCCACAGTTTAATACGCCAGTAGTCGGCTCCGGTGGCTCTGGTGGCGGTTTGCGCCAGTTCTGCCAAGGCGTTGGTCCCAACACCATTGATATCGCCAACTCTTCACGCCCCATTCGTTCGGCTGAGCTGGAAAACTGCCGTAACAACGGTGTGACCGAAATCATCGAAGTCATGTTTGGTTACGATGGCATCGTCTTCGCCTCTCGCGCTGACGGCGGCAGCTTCGCCCTTGAACCACACCACGTATTCCTGGCCGGTGCCGCTCAAGTGCCGCAAAATGGTCGCCTGGTCAACAACCCCTACACGCGCTGGTCTCAAATCGATTCTTCACTGCCAAACCAGGAGATCGTACTGGTCATTCCTGGTTCAAACCACGGCACGCGTGAAGTTTACGAAGAAACCGTTGTTCACCCTGGCTGTAAGAGCTTCCCCGAAGTTCAGGCCATGGAGCGCTCTGCCCAAAACAACTTCTGTAACGCCATTCGTACGGATGGCCGTGTCGTAGAGATCGCCGGTGACTACACCGAAACCCTGGCGCGCCTGGATGCCCAGCGCTCCGCCCTGGGTGTATTTGGTCTGAGCTTCTATGACCAGAACCGTGACCGTCTGCAGGTTGCCACTGTCAGCGGTGTTACACCCAGCCTGGAAACCATTGGCAGCGGTGAGTACCCGGTTTCACGTCCACTCTTCTTCTATGTGAAGAACCAGCATGTCGGCGAGATCCCTGGTCTGCTGGAATATGCCCAGTTCTTCCTGAGCGCCGAAATCGGCGGCATGGGCAGCCCTCTGGAAGATGCGGGCCTGATTCCCATGGATAACACTGAGCGTGCCCAGATTACTCGCGCTGTGCGTAGCCGCACCCTTGTGCAGTAAGTCGAAATAAAAACGAGGCCGGGGGCAATATGCTTCCGGCCTTTTTGTAAGATGCTTGAGGAAAGGATCTATGAGTAATCTGATGCTCGCCGGTGTGTTGCTGATGTTGCTGGCGCTTGCTTATCAGCTGGGGCTGACCCGCAGTCGGAAGTTGACCACGGATTTGAGTGGCCAAAAAGTCCGCCTGCATTCCCGTCCTGTTTATCACGGGGCTTTAGTAGCCTTCTGGACGGTGGTTCCCGCTTTTGGTGTTTTCCTGTTATGGCGCTTTATTCAGCCAGGGGTGATCAATCAAATGATCATCGCCCAGCTGCCCGAAGCCATCATGGCAGGCATGACCGACAGTGATATGCGTGTGTTCCTGCGCCGGATTACTCATCTGTCTTCTGGTTTTGGTTTGTCTGACCAGCCCCAGCCGCATGAACTGCAAGCCGCTGAGCTGTTGTCCGTGTTACAGGTGCGTGGACACGCCCTGATGCTGGCGCTGATGGCCAGCCTGGCTGCGGCCGGTCTGTATTTCTCCTGGCAGCAAATCCACCCCGACCTGCGCGCACGTAACCAGATGGAGCGTGTGGTCAAGGTGGCACTGATTGCCTGTTCCAGCGTCGCGATTCTCACCACCATCGGCATCGTCTTGTCGATGTTCGGGGAAGCCATGCGCTTCTTTGCCTTTGTGAACCCGATGGATTTCTTTTTTGGCACCACCTGGAATCCACGCTTCCAAACCGCGGGCACTGAAGGTCAAACCGGCTTTGGCATGCTGCCGCTGCTTTGGGGCACAGTGATGATCGCATTGATCGCGCTGCTGGTCGCCATTCCGGTGGGGCTGATGGCCGCGATCTATATGTCGGAGTATGCACCTTCTCGTGTACGTTCAGTGGCCAAACCCATCATCGAGGTGCTGGCCGGTATTCCGACCATCGTGTATGGCTTTTTTGCACTGATCACGGTTGGCCCCTTTCTCTCCAGTTTTGGTGCCACCTTCGGGCTGGATATCCGTGCCACTTCCGCGTTAACCGCCGGAGTGGTCATGGGCATCATGATCATCCCGTTCATCTCGTCATTATCGGATGACATCATCACTCAGGTGCCTCGCTCCTTGCGTGATGGTTCTTTAGGTTTGGGCGCCACCCAGTCAGAAACCATTCGCAAGGTGGTGCTGCCAGCGGCACTGCCAGGCATTGTTGGTGCGATCCTGCTGGCTGCCAGTCGTGCCATCGGTGAAACCATGATTGTGGTTTTGGCTGCCGGCAATAGCCCGGTGTTAACAGCCAATCCCTTTGAGGCGGTTTCCACCATGACCGTCACTATCGTCAACCAGCTTACCGGAGACCTGGACTTTGCCAGCCCACAGTCTTTGGTGGCCTTTGCCCTGGGTCTGACCCTGTTTGTGATCACCCTGTTGTTGAATGTGATCGCACTGGTCATCGTGCGTAAATATCGTGAGCAATACGAGTAAGAGATGAAAATTTCAACCGTCAATCCGCAGGATAAAACCGCGCTAGCGCAGCAGCGAGACCTGATGCAACAGCGCGTTGCACAATCCCTTGCAAAGCGTCACGCCAAGGAAAAACGCTTCAAGCTGACCGGGCAGCTGGCCGTAGGGACCGCTCTCGCTTTTGTGGCCATCCTGTTCATCAGTATTTTCTCAAAAGGCCTGCCCGCCTTTTGGCAGGCCACGCTGACGCTGGATATCTATTTCGATCCGGACATCATCCTGATTGATGAAAAGCCGGTGCAGGCTGCGGGTGAGTCGGATGCCACTTTTCAAGAAAGGTATCAGGCCTGGCAAATGGATCTTGCATTCATCAACTTCAACGGCCTGATTCTCAACGCCCTGGCGGAAGTGATTCCAGAGGCAGCCGCTCATCCGCGTGATGCCATGCGTCTGGTCACTAGTGGCGAGCGGATTGCGCTGCGTAACCTGGTTGAAGAAGATCCCTCTATCATTGGTTCGCGCAAACGCCTGAACCTCCTGGCTGACGCCAACGTGGATGTCTGGATCAAAGGCAATATTGATCGTGATCTGGCGGATTCACGCCAACAGCTGAGCGCCCGTACTCGCGGCTGGGTTGATCAACTGGTTGAGCAGGGCGTGATCAAAAACCGCTTTAGTACCGCCTTATTTATGAACGCTGACTCTCGCAGCTCATTAGCCTCGGCCGGTCTGGCCGGTGCGTTCATGGGCTCGCTGATGATGATGCTGATCGTGATGTTCCTGGCGGTGCCTTTGGGAGTTGCCTCGGCGATTTATCTGGAAGAGTTTGCACCCAAAAACAAACTCACTGACCTGATTGAGGTGAACATCAACAACCTGGCGGCCGTGCCTTCGATTGTGTTTGGTCTGCTGGGTGCTTCGGTATTCATCCTTTGGTTCAAACTCCCGCTCTCGGCGCCGGTTGTGGGTGGTCTGGTGTTAAGCCTGATGACCCTGCCAACTGTGATCATTGCCACCCGCTCAACCCTGAAAGCCATTCCGCCTTCGATCCGCTCTGCGGCTCTGGGGATCGGTGCTTCCAAAGTGCAGTCCGTTTTCCACCATGTGCTTCCGCTGGCCATTCCCGGCATTTTGACCGGCTCGATACTTGGCATCGCGCAAGCGCTGGGTGAAACGGCTCCTCTGCTGTTGATCGGCATGAGCTCCTTTGTTGCCAGCGTGCCATCCAGCCCGTTTGACCAGTCAACCGCACTGCCGGTGCAGATTTATCTGTGGCAGGGCAATGAGCTAAGAAACTTTTTTGAAGCCAGAACCTCGGCAGCCATCATCGTGCTGTTAACCATGATGATTTCGCTTAATGCCCTGGCTATTTGGTTACGTCGTCATTTTGAAAATCGCTGGTAAGCGGTGGTCTTGAGGAATAAATTCGATGAAAACAGTAAAACTCAGCAGCGAACGCCTTGGTGTCAGCAACAAACAGCCTTCAGGCAAGATCAAAATGTCAGCCCGTGATGTCAAAGTCTTTTACGGAGAGTCCGAAGCCTTGCACGGCATAGACATGGATATCTATGAAAATGAAGTGATTGCCTTTATCGGCCCCTCCGGCTGCGGCAAATCCACCTTTCTACGCTGTCTCAATCGCATGAATGACACCATTGATGTCGCCAAAGTGACCGGACAAGTGTTACTGGACGAACAGGACATCTATGATCCCAGCCTTGATGTCGTGCAGTTGCGTGCACGGGTCGGCATGGTGTTTCAAAAGCCGAACCCTTTTCCCAAGTCCATTTATGAAAACATCGCCTATGGACCCCGCCTGCACGGACTGGTCGAGACACGCCGGGAAATGGATGAAGTCGTCGAGTCCAGTCTGCGTCGTGCCGGTTTGTGGGAAGAAGTGAAAGACCGTCTGGATGCGCCGGGCACCGGCCTTTCCGGTGGTCAGCAGCAGCGTTTGTGCATTGCCCGCGCCATTGCGGTCAGCCCGGAAGTGATCTTGATGGACGAACCCTGTTCGGCACTCGACCCCATCGCCACCTCTATCATTGAAGAGCTGATTGACGAGCTAAAAGGCAGCTACACGCTGGTCATCGTTACCCACAATATGCAGCAAGCCGCCCGTGTTTCGGATAAAACCGCGTTTTTCCACCTGGGAAATCTGATTGAGTTAAATAAAACCGATGAGATTTTCACCAACCCGCAAGACAAGAAAACCGAAGACTACATCACCGGGCGTTTTGGTTAGGCCCCTTGTTGAAACCTGGCCGCCAGTAAGGCGGCTGGGACATTGACTTTCTCAGCACGCTCAGCGCTTTAAATTAACAATAAAGCGGCTCAACTGCCTTGATTTCCCTTGGCAGCCCCCTCTTAATAAATCAGGCAACTTGATCTGCCTTCCATCGATCAAAAAAGCTTTCGGAAAACTCCTTTTGACAATCGCTCAAGCCAAGGGTAATTTGAGCCTTGTTCAAGGCCTGTACAAAAGATAAGGATGTTTAGTTAGCAGCCAAACCTATGAAACAAACCTCCAAGCTTCAACAGCAAATCTTTGGCATTGCGGCCATCCTGTCGATCTTCATCATCTTTTTGCTAGGTGTTGCGATCTCGGTCATCCTCTATAACAAGGGTGTCCAAAATGCTGAGGCCGTCATTCGAAATAAAAACCTGACGGTCGCAACCCTGATCCAGGGTTATTTTGCTCCGCTGCGTCAGGCCGTTGAGTTTTCTGCCGGGGAAGGTCCTGGCATCGATCATGGTCACTTTGATGATGCCGAGACCCAGCAAAAAATACTGGACATGTACCGCATCCTGCAGGGCACCCTTCCCAACATCAACTATGTCTATTCAGGCTATGAGGGTGGGTCACTGCTTATCAATGATTACACCCCACCCGATGGGTTTGATGCGACACAAAGGCCATGGTATCAAGCTGCGATTCAAACCCACCCCGATGCCTCTGACGGCATTCCTTATATGGAAATCATCACTGAAGAATGGCTGGTATCCATCGGCAAAACACTCACCGATCAAGACGGCCAGATCTTGGGTGTGCTTGCTGTTGATGCCAGCATAGATACGGTGGTGCAAGCCCTGTCTGCTCAGGACGACGATTATCCCACCGCCTACAGTTATGTTTTAGATGACCAGGGCGTTGTTTTAATCCATGACAACCCAACACTTCGCGGGGCTTTTCATGAGGCGGTGTTCAAAAATCTACCTGTGGCTAATGTGACAGAAGGAAATTTCACCTACCTAACCTCCCAGGGTCGTAGGATTGCTCACTTCAGCCGCTTAGATGACCTGGGTTGGATTGTCATTACCGGTATACCTCGGTCTGATGTGCTCAGGCCGATCCAGCTAACCATATTTTGGAGCCTTGGCATCATCATTGCGGCGGCTCTGCTTGCCACCTGGCTGGTCAGTTACCTGTTGAGCCGCAATATCATCAAGCCACTCAACCAATTACAAAAGAGAGTTCAAGATATCGTTGAGGGGCACAAAACGTCCGCACATTCCAGTGGGCTTCCAGGCAATGAAATCGGCGTCATTGCAGAAGCGATTGAGACCCTGACAGAAGATGCACTATTTCAAAAAAATCTTGAGCTGCAAGCTAAAAACAACCTGTTAGACAGCCTGTCCAAAACAGACCAGTTAACGGGCATTGCTAATCGTCGTATGATGCAACAGGTGATTGAGCAGGAAATCAGCCGATTCAACCGCTATCAAACCCCTTTTTGTATCCTGTCTTTCGATATCGATCATTTCAAAGCCATCAACGACACCCACGGCCATGAGGTCGGTGATCAGGTCATCATTCAGCTATCAGAAGTGATTCAGTCTGCGATTCGCCGCACTGATCACTTTGGACG
>SKHR01000148.1 GCA_007116865.1 Marinospirillum sp.
CGGATGAAGCGGATGAACATACTGAAAACCCCGAAAAGACTGACCCAGAAGCAGCCACTTCTAAGGACCGTCCCAGCGAATGACTGAACTGTTGACTGCCGGGTTACTGACGGCACTGATTGCGGGGTTGCTCGGTGGTGGTCACTGTATCGGCATGTGCGGTGGCA
The DNA here is from genome assembly GCA_007116865.1 of Marinospirillum sp. GTDB lineage: Bacteria > Pseudomonadota > Gammaproteobacteria > Pseudomonadales > Halomonadaceae > Marinospirillum. The sequence continues at coordinate 168 of SKHR01000148.1, forward strand.
TTGTCAGTGCGCTGAGTTTTGCGCTGCCGCCCAGTCAGCGCCACCCACTGCGCATTGCCGCGTTAATGCTGAGTTACAACCTGGGCCGCATTCTCAGCTATATGATTGCAGGCGCGTTGGTTGGCGGCCTGGGACAGCTCCTCACCGGACAGTTCCAAACGGTCACTCACCTGCTCAGCTGGCTGGCCGTTTTTGTGCTGCTAATGATGGCCGCCTATATCGGCCAGTGGTGGTATGGGTTGGTCAAGGTGGAAGCCATCGGTAAATACCTATGGCGCTATCTGGAACCCCTGGGACGCCACCTGATGCCGGTCACCCACCCAGGGCAAGCACTTTTAATCGGTGTGATCTGGGGCTGGCTGCCCTGTGGTCTGGTTTATTCCATGCTGATCCTGACCCTGAGCAGTGGCGGTGCCTGGCAGGGCGCCCTCATGATGCTGGTCTTTGGGCTGGGTACCCTGCCTACCTTATTGATCACTGGTGCCCTGGCACGCCAGGTGACTTACTTCATTCGCCAGCCCTTATGGCGCCAAGCCTCGGCCTTATTGCTGGTCGGCTTTGCGCTCTGGCAAGCCTTGCCATTACTCGGTATCATGCCCCCTTTATAATTGTTTGTTCAGCTCACAGGTGAACCATGCCCCCCGTAGATCATCGTCGTTTTGAATGGAATGCTGAGCTGGTTGCTCGCTATAATCTGGCAGGCCCCCGCTATACCTCTTACCCTACAGCACCCCAGTTTCATGACGGCTTTGATGCGGCGGCCTATGCTGAGGCACTGACTCAAAGCAACCAGACCCAGGCCCCTTTATCCCTGTATTTTCATATCCCATTTTGCGCCAAGGTCTGTTTTTATTGTGGTTGTAACAAGATTGCGACTGGCGATACCAGTCGTTGCGGGCCTTACCTGGAACGCCTGTTTCAGGAAATGGATCTGATCACCCAGCAAGTCGATACCCAGCGCTCAGTCGAGCAGCTTCACTGGGGTGGTGGCACTCCCACCTTTTTGTCGCACCAGCAAATGCGTGAATTAATGCAGGCCACCCGTGAGCGCTTTAACCTGCGCGATGATGACCAGGGCGACTACTCCATCGAAATCGACCCCCGCGAGATTGAAGCCGATACCCTGCCACTGCTCCGCGAGCTGGGCTTCAATCGCATGAGTTTTGGCCTGCAGGATCTCAACCCGGAAGTCCAAAAGGCGGTCAACCGGGTTCAGCCCCGCGACATGACCGAAGGCGCACTCCAGCAAGCTCGCGAGCTGGGGTTTCGCTCCATCAACCTGGATCTGATTTACGGGCTACCGCATCAAACACCTGAAACCTTTGCCGATACGGTAAAACAGGTCATTGAAATGGGTCCGGACCGCCTGTCGGTATTTAACTATGCCCACCTGCCTGAGCGTTTCAAACCTCAGCGCCGGATCAACGCAGATGATCTCCCCAGCCCGAAAAACAAGCTGATCATCTTGCAACAAACCATCGAAAGCCTTCTGCAGGCGGGTTACGTTTACATTGGCATGGATCACTTTGCCAAGCCAGATGACAGTCTGTCGATTGCCCAGCAAGAAGGTCGCCTGCACCGGAATTTTCAAGGCTACACCACCCACTCAGACTGCGATCTGATTGCCATGGGGGCTTCATCCATCAGCCAGGTCGGCCCCACCTACGCTCAGAACCACCATGATACCGAGGGATATGAAGGTCGCATTGCTCAGGGCCAGCTCGCCACTTTGAGAGGACTGCGCTTGAACCAGGATGACCTGATTCGTCGTGCAGCCATCAACCAGCTGATCTGTCACTTCAGCTTCGATGCATCGACCTTTGGGCAGACCTGGGGCATCAATGCCCGTGAGTATTTTGCCAAAGAATTTCAGGCACTCAAACAGCACGAGCAGGATGGTCTGCTTCAGCTCAACGGCGATCAAATTCAAGTCACACCCGCTGGGCGTTTGTTGATTCGCAGCATTTGCATGGTCTTTGATGCCTACCTTGACCAGGAAGGCCTTGGCCGCTCATTTTCACGGATTATTTGATCTATTCAGCGGCAATTGCCGCTGTTTTTTTGCCCATGGATTGCCTTAAACTGTCACTCATGGTAAAAATGTTGAGATATGTCACACTCTGTTGCAGAGAGGGAGAATAGAAAATGACCGCAAGAAGTCTAAAAATGGGGCCGATGAGCCTCAGTAAGGAAACCCGGTGCATGACTTGCAGTCTCAGCTCACTTTGCCTCCCCCTCTCTCTGAACCTCGAAGACATCGACCTTCTCGACAAAATCATCAAACGCCGCCAACCGCTGAAAAAAGGTGAACACCTCTTCCGCCAAGGCGATTCTTTTGATTGTGTCTATGCGGTGCGTTCTGGCAGCCTGAAGAACTACATCATGACCAACGATGGCGAGGAGCAGATCACCAACTTCCATCTGCCCAGCGAACTGGTCGGTCTGGATGGCATCGATTGCACCCAATACCCGATCGCCTCCAAAGCGCTCGAGACAACCACTGTTTGCGAAATCCCCTATGCACGACTGCAAGAACTGTCCAGCGATCTGCCAGACCTGCGTCGGCAAATTTTCAGCAGCATGAGCAAAGAGATTCGTGAAGACAAACAAATGATGCTGCTGCTCTCAAAAAAGAATGCCGAAGAGCGCGTGGCGACCTTCCTGGCCAATCTCTCTTCACGCTTTAAACGTCGTGGCTATTCTCCCAACACCTTCCGCCTGCCGATGTCGCGCAACGAAATTGGTAACTATCTGGGTTTAGCGGTTGAAACCGTCAGTCGAGTTTTTACCCGCTTTCAGACCATGGAGCTGATCGCAGTCAATGGCAAAGAAGTCCACATCACGGATCGCGATCGCTTATTTGAAGTGGCCGGATTGCTGGAGTGCGAAGCGGAAGACTCCGCACGCCTGATCACTGGGTGAGCTTGCCAACATCCTTGGCCAGCAAATCCGCCAATTGAATTTTTTGCGCCTGGTGCTGCTCCCGCTGGGCTTCCAGCCCCATAAAATCAAACAAATTTCTGTCTGCCAACTGAGAAGGCGCAACATTCTGTAGCGCATTGAACAGGGTTTCAATCCGTCCAGGAAAACGCTTATCCCAATCCTGCAGCATTTCCTTGATCACCTGACGCTGCAGGTTTTCCTGCGAGCCACACAGATTACAGGGAATGATCGGAAACCCCATCTGCTCAGCAAAATCGGCAATATCCTTTTCTTTGCAGTAAGCCAGGGGCCGGATCACAATATTCTTTTTGTCATCCGACAGTAGTTTAGGTGGCATGGCTTTAAGGCTGCCCCCAAAAAACAAATTCAGAAACAGGGTTTCCAGCAAATCATCGCGGTGATGGCCCAGGGCGATTTTATTGGCGCCGATTTCTTCAGCAAAACCGTACAGGGTGCCCCGACGCAAACGCGAGCACAGACCGCAGGTGGTTTTTCCTTCCGGGATCTTGTCTTTGACAATGCTATAGGTGTCTTTTTCGATGATATGAAAAGGCACACCCAGCTCGGCCAGATAATTGGGCAGAATCTCCTCCGGAAAACCCGGCTGCTTCTGATCCAGGTTCACCGCGACCACTTCAAACCGGACCGGCGCACTTTGCTGCAAACCCAGCAAAATATGCAGCAGGGTAAAAGAGTCTTTACCACCAGACAGGCACACCATCACCTTATCGCCCTCATGGATCATGCCGTAATCAATGATGGCTTGACCGGTCAGGCGGCGCAGGCGCTTTTGTAGCTTATTAAACTCTTTCTTTGCTTTGGGCTGGTCCACAGGCTGTCTCTCAGTGATATTGGCGCGGCTGCACGTTACCCAAACTCACCGCGCTTGTAAATCCCCAGCCTTGTCCTGATCGGCCGCTCACTGCTACCATGAGCAGTCAGACTTCCACAGGAATGGCTTCGCATGACCGCACTGCAGGAAACACGGCTTTTTGAAGATCTGATTGAGGTGCTGCAAACCTTCCCTCAAGGCGTAAGTGAGCACACACTCCTGAAAACCCTCAATGAACGCGGCACGGTCACCCTTGAGCCAGATACTTTCAGTGATCAGGTCAAACTCTTTCGCACCCACTTCCTTCTTTATAACGCCCTTTATCAACTGCGCGATGACTTATGGCGCAAAGCCCGTGGGCACCTAGAAATCACCGCCGTGCATATCCAGTTACAGGTATACAACCCCAGCAGCCCCGCGCTGCGGGAGCACGACCCCATGCGTGACTATTATTTAGACCTGACACACCTGGAAAAAACCACGGCCGCGGACATAGATGCTGCCTTGAAAAGCTTCTGGAAACGCCTGCATGAAGAAACCGTTTTCACCGGCGGCGGTCTAAAGGCCAAAGCCTTACAAGTGCTGGGCCTCAAAGAAGGTGTCAGCGCCAAGGAGATCAAACTGGCCTACCGGCGTTTAGCGATGCAGCACCATCCCGATCGTGGTGGTGATCCCGCTCAGCTACACTCAATCAATGAGGCCATGGAAACCCTTAAACCCCTGATAAGAAACGCGCGCTAACGGAACCCCCTATGCTGCCAAGAATTTTGCTCACTTTTTTCCTGATGCTCAGTATCGGGCTTTCTGCTCCGCTGCTGGCCGAAAACGAACGGCCCGCCGACCGCCATCATGCCACGATCCTCATGTACCACCATGTCAGCCGTTCAACGCCCCCATCGACCAGCGTCAGCCCCGAGCGTTTTATCGAACACCTGGATCTGCTTGAGCGGGATGGTTTCAAAATCTGGCCGCTGGATCAGGTCATGGATCATTTACTCAATGGCCAACCCCTGCCTGATCGCGTGGCGGTTTTGACCTTTGATGATGCCTATGCCAGCGTCTATGAAAAGGCGATGCCCATCATGCAGGCGCGTGAGCTGCCGTTCACCATTTTTGTCAATGCCGAGCCGATTGAGCGGCGTCATCCGCTTTACATGTCCTGGGCCCAACTGCGTGAAGCGCAGGAAATCGGCGGCCTGATTGCCAACCATACGCTCACCCACCCGCACATGCACCGTCGCCCGGAGGGCGAAACCGATGCCGAATGGGAAACCCGTATTCGTCATGAAATCGAAGAAAATCAGCGCCTGATTGAGACGCACACCGGGCCTGCGCCCAAGTACCTGGCCTATCCCTATGGTGAGTATGATCCTGCCCTGGAGGCACTGGTCGAGTCGATGGGTTACCTTGCTTTTGGTCAGCAGTCAGGCGCAGCCAGTCGCTATACTCGTTGGACAGCGATTCCCCGCTGGGCGGCCAATGGCATTTATTCCAACCCGGATACACTGCGCACTAAACTTCATGCACTGCCCTTCCCCATTGTGAGCGAAAATCCGGTCTCCAGCGTGCTGGATGGTACGGATCGCCGCCCAGGCCTGGTGCTCACCCTGGAACCCGGTGACTACAGCTTAAGAACACTCACTTGTTATGGCCCAGGCTCCAGAGTCCTGCCAATTTCCACTCGAACGCTGGACAATGGTCAACTCGAAATCACCGTGGATACCAACCATAACCTTAATACTGGTCGGCCACGTTATAACTGCACCGCACGCCATCAGAGTGAAAACCGGTTTTTCTGGTTTTCACGCCAATGGCTGATGCCGCGGGAAGATGGAACCTGGTACGAGGGTTGAGTGCTTAAACCGGAACCGGGCCTTTCAGTAGGCGCACGTACATCAAAGCGGTCGTGACGGCATCACCGATCGCAGAGTGGCGCTGACCAACCATCGGCACACCGAGTTTTTCAGACAGGGTCTCAAACTTCAGATCCGGCAGTAACTCCGGGTTGGCGCGCTGCACCTTCTCCAGGTAACACTGCGACAGCTCAATGGTTTTGTTCGGCAGGCTGAAACCAAAGCGTGGACGAATAAAGCGATTGAGCACCGCAATATCGTAGCTGATGTAATAACCCATGATAGGCCGGTTTCCGATGAAATCCAGCAGCTGCGCCAGCGCATCTCCCAGTACTTCACCGCCGAGCAAGTCCACACCACGAATCCGGTGAATTTTGATTGAATCGCCGGTCAGGCTTTCGGGTTTTTGCAGTTTAATGTCCAGCTTGTCACTGGTCAGCACTTGTGTGCCTTTGATTTTGACCGCAGCGATTGAAACCAGCTCGGCCTTTTCCGGGTCCAGGCTGGTCATCTCGCAGTCGAGTGCCACCACCTCATCCCCCTCATAGGGTTCAAACAGGTGAGCAAACTCCCCCTTTTTTTGAGTCCAGCGGTCAGTCGCTGTTCTTATTGTTTTCAGCACCATGACTCGATTACCTCTCTAAATGGAAACGGTGAGACATTCTTGACTTGAACTCTTTGACCAGATGCAAAGCCTCCCTCAGCAAGTCCCGATCCAAGGAGTTCAGTTCCACCGCGTTGACCAGATCAGCATCCTCTTTGGGCACCTCTCCAGCCTCTGCTTTCAATTGCTGATCCAGGCGTAGCGTTGACATCACTGCCAGTGCTTCGGCCAGGTCATCAGCAAACTTTTTCTTCATTATCTTTTGTTCAGCGAGTTTTTCCAGACGGACAAAAGTATTGGTTTCTTTGATCCGGTTTTGCAAAGCCAGGGCACGAACCCCATGCACGATCGGGAAAATCCCGCCTTTTTTAATGTCGATTCCCTCTGACTTTTTCAACCCGCCGAAAAAGGTCAGCGGCGTACTAAACTGGCGCAAGGGCATGGCAAAATACGAATAAAACACATCGTTACCAGCCAGGCTCTGATACAGGGTGTCACGGACCTGAGTGAACAGTTTGGCATTGCCGCTGATCGCATGAGCATCGACAAAAATCGCCAGCTTCATTTGCTTGGTGCCATCAGTCGAGCTGCACCACTCAGCGACTTTTTTCTTCCACTGCGACTCGGTCATCACCCACTCGGGGTTGGACACCATGATCTTGCCTTTACATAAAGGATAGCCAAAATCCAGCAGGGTCTGAGTGAACTTTTGCATGGTGCGCTCACACTCAGGCCACTTTAAATCGTCCGCCAGGATCAGCGCGTTATCCTGATCAGTTTTCAGTACCTGCTCGCCACGGCCTTCACTACCCATCACCAGCAGACAACACTGCTGGCGGACTTCCTCTGGCACCAGTTGCTCAAACGCCTTGGCGATGATGCGCCCATTGAGCGCAGCCAGCAGGTCCATGGCAAAACGGATTTTCACCCCCTGAGCCATCAGACCCTTGATCAGACGACTGGTTTCCTTGGCAGCCCGCGCCAGATCTTCAAGACTGCTGGCCCGCTCAATCTGCAGGCCAATGACGTGAGACTGACTGGAGAAAAAGCTCAGCACATCGGTCAGCTCAACCAACCCGGCCAGCTTGGGGCCATCAAACACGACTACTCGTTGAATTTTATAACGCGTCATCAATACTAACGCATTGAACAAAAAGTCATCGGCCTGAACCGTGAGCAGGTTGTAGCTGGCCAGATCGCAGATATCCCCCTCCAGCCCATGATCGTGCAGCACCACGCCTTCCAGCAGGTCGGTGCGCGTGACCATGCCAAACTGGCTGCCTTTACGCACCAGCAAACAGTCTGCATCCTGCTCGCGCATGGTACGCGTCGCCTCAAATACCGTTGTGCCCGAATCTAAAATGACTGCTTCACGCAGCACCGAATCCCGCACCTGCGCCATCACAAAGGCCGACATATCCCCGCCGCTCGTTTGTTGGCTGCGACGAGATTCGAGCAAGCGTGCTTTTTGTGTCAGGGTGTTACGAAAATAGGCATCAAAAGCTTCGTTCTCTTCCATCAAAGTACGAAACAATGCCGATGGAATCAGCCAAGCGATGGTTTCTTCAAGTGTGCGAAAAGTGTAGCGGCTCGTGCCATTGATCACGGTGATGGCACCAAAGAGATCATCTTGAGCATATTCACGAATGACTGAATCATCGTTGTGTCGCTCATCCGTGGTTGGATCTAGCTCTGCTACCGCTCCTTTAAGCACAACAAATACATAGTCACTGGCATGCCCAGCCTCCATGATCAGCTCATCTTGTCCAAAATAGCCAATATCCAAGCGCGACAAAAGCTGCTGCTGCTGTGCCTGGGTCAACAGATCGAAAGGTGGGTGCGACAGATCAAACTCGTGGCTCATAGAATCTTCTCTTGTGCACAGGTTGTGTTTTATTTTTGTGCCTGATGAAGCAGCAGATTAAAGAGTGACCGAAGGGTTCTGCAATATGCCATTAGTCTCAAGACCCAGAAATACACGTGCAACCAGGATATTTCACTACAAACCTATTAGACCATTGTCCTGTTTGCGCTGTTCACCTCAGACAGGAAAAAGCCCTAAAATCCATGCAACAAACTGTTTATAAAGACTTTCTATAAGAATCAGCATAAATGACCGCCGAGTCATCAGACTAAAGCAGGGGGTTTTATTTACTCAAGGGTTTTTGCAAGATTGGCTTGGGATTTTTCCTCAACGCTCGATAACAACAATTCGGAGAGCATTAACCATGGCAGATAATAACTCCAATGCTGCTGCCTACTGGTCGGCGAACCTTCGCCTGATCACTGGCTGCCTGATCGTCTGGGCACTTGTGTCTTATGGCTTTGCCATCCTCCTTCGCCCTTTAATCGCCGGTATTGAAATCGGTGGAACGGACCTGGGTTTCTGGTTCGCTCAACAGGGCTCCATGCTAACGTTTATCGCGATCATCTTCTTCTACGGTTGGAGAATGAACAAGCTCGATAAGCAGTTTGGACTGGAGGAGTAAAAGACCATGAGTCAATTTGCAATCAACCTACTGTTTGTCGGTGCTTCTTTCGCGCTCTACATTGGTATCGCGATCTGGGCACGTGCCGGGTCCACTAAAGAGTTCTATGTCGCTGGCGGCGGGGTTCACCCGATCACCAACGGGATGGCCACGGCGGCGGACTGGATGTCAGCGGCATCCTTTATTTCGATGGCGGGTCTGCTGGCTTCCGGCGGCTACGCGAACTCTTCTTTCCTGATGGGCTGGACCGGCGGTTACGTGATCCTGGCCCTGTTGCTGGCCCCTTACCTGCGTAAGTTTGGTAAGTTCACCGTGCCAGACTTTATCGGTGATCGTTTCTACAGCAGCACTGCCCGTACTGTGGCGGTCATCTGTTTGATCATTGCTTCCGTGACCTATGTTATCGGTCAGATGACCGGTGCCGGTGTTGCCTTCTCGCGCTTTCTGGAGGTCAGCAACACTTGGGGTATCTGGATCGCAGCCACCATCGTATTCCTCTACGCTGTATTCGGTGGGATGAAAGGCATCACCTATACCCAGGTGGCCCAGTACGTGGTACTGATCATCGCCTACACCATTCCTGCCGTGTTTATCTCCCTGCAGCTGACTGGCAACCCCATCCCCATGTTCGGGATGTTCAGTACTCACACCGAATCTGGCCTGCCTTTGCTGGTCAAGTTGAGTGAAATACTGGTTGAGCTGGGCTTCCAGGATTACGCGGCGGATGTATCCAACAAGCTGAACATGGTGCTTTTCACCCTGTCGCTGATGGTGGGTACTGCGGGTCTGCCTCACGTTATCATCCGCTTCTTCACCGTACCTAAGGTAGCGGATGCGCGTTGGTCAGCAGGCTGGGCGCTGGTGTTCATTGCGATTCTTTACACCACTGCACCTGCCGTTGCCTCGATGGCTCGTCTGAACCTGCTCACCACGGTTTACCCTGAAGCCGCCGGTCAAGTCGAAGACTACGAACAAGCCTTAAGCAACCCGATTCTGTACGAAGAGCGCCCTGAGTGGGTACGTACCTGGGAAGCCACTGGCCTGATCAGCTTCAATGACCAAAACCAGGACGGCCGTATTCAGTACTACAACGCGGCTAACCCTAACTTTGCACCGATTGCTGAAGAGCGTGGCTGGGCTGGCAACGAGTTAACCGTCAATAACGATATTCTGGTACTGGCTAACCCTGAAATTGCGAACCTGCCTGGCTGGGTCATCGGTTTGATCGCTGCTGGGGGTATTGCAGCGGCACTGTCCACTGCAGCGGGTCTGTTGCTGGCGATTTCATCAGCTATCAGTCATGACTTGATCAAGAAAACCATCAATCCCGCCATCACTGAAAAAGGTGAGATGCTGGCTGCTCGGATCTCGATGGCCGGTGCGATTCTGCTGGCAACCTACCTCGGCTTGAATCCGCCCGGATTCGCAGCACAGGTGGTGGCGCTGGCGTTCGGTATCGCCGGTGCATCGCTCTTCCCAGTACTGATGATGGGTATCTTCTCCAAGCGCGTGAACAGCAAAGGCGCGATCGCCGGTATGCTCGCCGGTCTGATCTCAACCCTGCTGTACATCTTCACCTACCTGGGCTGGTTCTTTATCTCTGGCACCAACATGCTGCCCAACACGCCTGACAACTGGTTGTTCGGTATCTCCCCACTGTCCTTCGGTGCAGTCGGTGCGATGATCAACTTCGCGGTTGCCTTCAGTGTGTCGCATGCTACAGAAGAACCACCACAAGAGATTCAGGATCTGGTTGAAAGCGTCCGTTTCCCCAAAGGGGCTGGCGCAGCGGTTGATCACTGAGTCATAATCGACCCAAATCGTAGCCAAGGCTGCGTGGGTTAACCCGATCGGGCTTCCTATGGAAGCCCGATTGCTTTTCAGCCGAAGGAAATCCTGTTCATGTTATTACATCTGATCGCGATTGTTTTTGCAGGCCTGGGCGCTGCGGGTATCGCCCTGCTGCTGCGCAAACTCTCCGGTAGCCGCCTGCCGAAATGGATCATTCCGGTTTTTGCTGGCCTGGGCATGCTATCTTTCCAAATTCATCATGAATACTCCTGGTTTGATCACAAGCAAGGCTTACTACCGGAAGGCTCAAAGGTGATCAGTTCCGAAAAAGGCACCGCTTTTTGGCGACCCTGGACCTTTGCCTTCCCCATGACCACCGCTTTTGTGGTACTCGATGAAAACACCCTGGACTACCAAATCATTCAAGGTGAAAAAACCGCCCGCTTCATGCTCTATCGCTTTGAAAAACACTACACCGACCTGGTCAGCCATCAAGCCTATCTGTTGAACTGTGATCATCGGGAGCTGGTTGAAATTGCCACTTCAGCCGAGCAGCCCAGACGAATGCAGACCCTAGCCAGTGAGGATCCGCTTTACCGCACGATTTGCACCCACCGTTAAGATGGGGTACAAACGTCAGCTCAACTGCTATCACTGATCTCATAAGGGACTGCGTGCATGTTTCCCGGCTGGCAACTCATCCTGCTTTCTCTGGC
>SKHR01000210.1 GCA_007116865.1 Marinospirillum sp.
CGTGCAGGCTTTGGCGTTGACAGCCTATCAGGCTTTGGGTTGTGAAGGCTGGGGGCGGGTGGATGTGATGGTGGATACAAGCGGTCAACCCTGGCTGCTGGAAGTGAACACCAGCCCCGGCATGACCAGTCTGAGTCTGGTGCCTCAAGCCGCTGCTCATGCGGGGATCAGTTTTCAGGCGCTGGTGATGGAAATTCTGGCCTTGGCTCGTTGTGAGCTGAGTGCTGCTGGTTTTTCACGGTGACGTCTCGTGTTGCTTAGGCTGCTGCTGATTGGCTTGAAAGGGTTTTTGCCCCTGGCTTTTTTGTTGGCGTTGATGTTTTACTGGCTTCACCTGACTTTGGCGCGACCTGTGGGTCAAGTCGAAATTTTTGGTGAGGTGCGTCACACCAACCTGCAGGCTCTGCAGGAAAACGCACTGCCTTGGCTGGAAGCCCCTTTTTGGCAGGTGGATTTGGCAGGTTTGCAGGCGGCACTTGAAGCAGACCCCTGGTTACGACACGTAGAAGTCACTCGGCGCTGGCCAGATACAGTGCATCTGCAGTTGCACGAGCAAAGGGTTTGGGCGACCTGGAATGATCGCTCCTTGCTGAATGACGCTGGTGAGCCCTTCTATCCGCCGAATCCACTCGATTTTCCAACCGGGCGCCTGCTTTATGTTGAGCAGGAAAACCTCCAGGATGCGGTCGCGCTTTGGCGGTCGGTCGAAGCGCTGGGGGGGCGCTATCAGTTTATTCTGACACGTATGCAGCTTGAACCCAGAGGTGCGTGGCAGTTAGAGCTGAATGGTGCTGTCAGAGTACTCATGGGGCGTGATAATATAGAAGGAAGAATGAATCGCTTCTTGTGGGCTTGGCAGACCTGGCTCCACGAGCAGCAGGCGGAGTTGAAACAGGTTGACTTGCGCTACCCCAATGGTTTAACAGTGACGCGATATTAATACCTGAGCAGGTTTGTTTTGCTCGGATCTCAGTTAAGGGAGATATCCTGAAGATGGCTCAGCAATCGAAACATGGCGACCTTATTGTCGGACTGGATATCGGCACGTCCAAAGTGGTGGCCATCGTGGGTCAGCGCTCGGCAGAAGGGAAGCTGGAAATTATAGGTTTGGGGTCTCATCCGTCACGCGGCATGAAAAAAGGCGTGGTGATCAATATTGACTCAACTGTACAGTCTATCCGGCGGGCGGTTGAGGAAGCCGAACTGATGGCTGGCTGTGATATCCACTCCGTTTATGCCGGTATTGCGGGCAGCCATATTCATAGTATGAACTCTCACGGTATTGTGGCGATTCGAGACCGGGAAGTGGGGCCGGCTGACCTGGAGCGCGTCATCGATGCTGCGCGTGCGGTTGCGATTCCTGCCGATCAGCGAGTGATTCATGTTTTGCCACAAGAATATGTGATTGATGGCCAGGAAGGCATTCGCGAGCCTCTGGGAATGTCCGGTGTGCGTCTGGAAGCCAAGGTGCACATGGTCAGCTGCGCAGTGAATGCGGTGCAAAATATTGAAAAATGTGTGCGTCGCTGTGGTTTGGAGGTTGAAGACATTATTTTGGAACAGCTGGCATCCAGCTATGCCGTGCTGACCGAAGATGAAAAAGAGCTGGGTGTTTGTTTGGTGGATATTGGTGGTGGCACCACAGACATTGCTATTTTTGCCGAAGGTGCCATTCGTCACACGGCAGTCATTCCGATTGCGGGTGATCAGGTGTCGAACGATATTGCGATGGCGTTGCGCACACCAACCCAGCATGCAGAAGAAATCAAGGTGAAATATGCTTGTGCCCTGACTCAGTTGGCCGGCCCGGATGAGTTGATCAAGGTGCCCAGTGTCGGTAATCGCGCGCCTCGTGACTTATCCCGTCAGGCGCTGGCAGAGGTGGTTGAGCCGCGTTATGACGAACTGTTTAGTTTGATTCAGGCCGAATTAAGACGCAGTGGATTTGAAGATCTTATTCCAGCGGGTATCGTGTTAACGGGTGGAACGGCAAAAATGGAAGGTGCGGTTGAATTAGCCGAAGAGATTTTTCATGCGCCAGTGCGTTTGGCTTATCCAGATAAAGTGACCGGCTTGACCGATATGATCCGCAACCCGATTTATTCTACCGGGGTGGGCTTGCTACATTATGGAATGCAGCGTTTAGATAATGATGTTAAAGAGGTTGAGCGCGGCTATCGCATTGAGTCCAGTAAGCTTGAGGTTGAGCAGGATCCAGTGCTGCTGAGGATTCAGCGGTGGTTCCAGAAGCGCTTCTGAAGCGCAAAATAAGCGGATGTTAACGGCCTTTAATTGATAAAAGATGAAGCAAAGAATAATCAAGACATAAAGCCAAAACGAAAAATAAACCCCTAGAGTTATTTAAAATAAGCAAAGATTGTTTAAAAAAATGGTTTTTTTTGCTTTGGGGTTTTAAACTACTGGATAGTTTTGTTATTCTAGCGTAATAAGTATTATGGCAGCCAAAGCGTCAGTGGTCGCATCCAGGGTGAGCTTAACTGTTAAGTTTTAGGAGAAGGGCACATGTTTGAAGTGGTGGAGAACGCTCCCTCGTCTCACGCAGTCATTAAGGTGATCGGTGTTGGCGGTGGTGGTGGAAACGCTGTAAACCACATGGTCGACAGTCATATTGAAGGTGTGGACTTTATTTGTGCCAATACCGATGCTCAGGCACTCAAAGCAGTTAAAGCCAAAACCATCCTGCAACTGGGCGGTCAGGTCACTAAAGGATTAGGCGCGGGTGCCAATCCGGAAATTGGTCGCCAGGCCGCTCTAGAAGATCGAGATCGAATCATGGAGGTCCTGCAAGGGGCTGATATGGTGTTCATCGCTGCGGGTATGGGGGGTGGAACGGGAACGGGTGCTGCACCCATCGTGGCTGAAGTGGCGCGCGAATTGGGCATCCTTTCGGTAGCCGTGGTGACCAAGCCCTTTATTTTTGAACAGCGTGCTCGCATGAAATATGCGGAAGAGGGCATTGCTGAACTGGCAAAGCATGTTGACTCCTTGATCATTATTCCAAATGAGAAGCTTTTGGCGGTACTGAAGAAGGTCACTCTGATTGATGC
>SKHR01000127.1 GCA_007116865.1 Marinospirillum sp.
GCCTGGCTGGTCGAGTTACAAGAAAGCTATCCACAGCTGATTTCCGAACAGCAGATTTCCGGCATGATGGATGAAATGGTGCGCGAGCTGCGCAATGTCGGTCAGTGGGTGGTGTCTTTGTCCTTGGCGAGCATTCCCAGCCTGATCACCTGGCTGGTGTACCTGATTCTGGTGCCGATTCTGGTGCTGTTCATGCTCAAGGATCAGCAGCAACTGGTCAACTTCATGACTTCGCTGATGCCACGCAAACGCGCACTGATGACCCGCATCTGGGTTGAGATGGATGCCCAGATTGCCAACTATATTCGCGGCAAGGTGCTGGAAATCATGATCGTCGGCAGTGTGACCTGGGCCTGCTTTGCCTGGCTGGGGCTCAACTATGCCGAGCTGCTGGCTCTGCTGGTGGGCTTTTCGGTGCTGGTTCCCTACATCGGTGCAGCACTGGTCACCATTCCGGTCGCCTTGATCGCACTGGTGCAGTTTGGCTTTGGCCCCCAGTTTGCCTGGGTGATCGCGGTCTATGCCATCATCCAGGCACTGGATGGCAATGTGCTGGTGCCACTGCTGTTTTCTGAGGCGGTCAATCTGCACCCGGTCTCCATCATTCTGGCGGTGCTCTTTTTCGGCGGCTTGTGGGGGTTTTGGGGGGTGTTCTTTGCGATTCCGCTGGCGACCCTGATCAAAGCGGTGATCAATGCCTGGCCTAGAGCACTCCACCCGGACGATGAAGCCACTCCCCGCCCTGAATCGGATTAGATTCAGGGCGATCCGGGTATTTTAAGGAACCGGGAAGTCCAACATCCGCTGCAAAGGAATCATCGCCCGTTCGATCAAACGCGGCGGCACATGGATTTCACCCTGCCCGCTTTCCAAACCTTTCAGCAACTGCTTCAAGCTGTTCATCGCCATCCAGGGGCAGTGAGCGCAGCTGCGGCAGGTAGCACCATCACCCGCGGTGGGCGCTTCAATAAAGCGTTTGTCCGGGTTTTGCTGCTGCATCTTGTAGAAAATGCCGCGATCCGTGGCGACGATAAAGGTGGTTTGCGGCCTCTCACCAGCGGCAGCCAACAACTGGCTGGTTGAACCGATCACATCCGCCTCATCCACCACTGCAGCGGGTGACTCTGGATGCACCAGAACCACCGCATCAGGGTAGACTTTTTTCAGATCCCGAATCCCCTGAGCTTTAAATTCTTCATGAACAATGCAGGCGCCATCCCATAACAGCATGTCGGCCCCGGTGACTCGTTGCAGATAGTGGCCCAGGTGTTGATCCGGTGCCCAAAGGATGGATTCGCCCTGAGCGGCCAGGTGCTCAATCACCGCCTTGGCAATACTGGAAGTCACCACCCAGTCCGCCCGCGCTTTGACCGCAGCGGAGGTATTGGCATAAACCACAACCTTGCGCTCGGGATGCTGATCACAAAAGCGTGAGAACTCATCCGCCGGGCAACCCAGATCCAGCGAGCAGGTGGCTTCCAGGGTGGGCATGAGCACGGTTTTTTCCGGAGATAACATCTTGGCGGTTTCGCCCATGAAACGCACCCCGGCAACCAGCAGGGTTTTGGCCTCATGACGAGCACCAAAGCGGGCCATTTCCAGCGAATCACCAACAAAACCACCCGTGGCCTCAGCCAGGGCCTGAATTTCAGGCGGTGTGTAGTAGTGTGCGATCAAAACCGCCTGGCGGGCTTGCATTTGCTCGATCAGGCTTTGCTGCAAGCGAGCGGTTTCTGCCTCACTCAAGACTTCCGGCTGGCTGGCATGGGCGAGATGCTCTCGAACCAGCAGCTGATCATACACACTCGTCATTTTGCTCATTCATCGATCCGTTGCTGTCTAGCCACGTGGCTCAGATAGCCGAACATACTAGCACAACCCATAAAAGGTGATGGAGACTGGAGGCAAAAAAAAGACCGCCGTTAGGCAGCCTTTTTAATATTCTGGTGGGTCGTGCAGGATTCGAACCTGCGACCAATTGGTTAAAAGCCAACTGCTCTACCAACTGAGCTAACGACCCTTGCTCAGGCGCTTTGGTGGGTCGTGCAGGATTCGAACCTGCGACCAATTGGTTAAAAGCCAACTGCTCTACCAACTGAGCTAACGACCCTTAGCGCGGCGCATATAATAGCCTTTTTTCGCGCCCATGCAACCCCTGCGGGGAAAAAAGTCAGTGCTTGGGCTTACGCTTGGCACCACCGATCGCATGCACCGGTTTGCGCTTTTTGCGTGGCTCAGGCAGTGGCATGCGAGGCGGCTGGGGTGTCAACGGCAGGCTCGCCAGGGTGAGCAGGCTATCCATCTCCGCCGGGTTCAACTCTGTCCAGTCACCCATTTTGGTACGTTTATCCAGACTCACGCTGCCATAACGCACTCGCTTCAAGCGGCTGACCGTAAGGCCCTGAGACTCCCACAAGCGCCGTACTTCACGATTGCGCCCTTCGGTGAGCACCACGTGATACCAGGTGTTGATGCCTTCTCCGCCGACCAGCGCGATCTTTTGAAAACGCGCCACGCCGTCTTCCAGCATCACGCCTTCGGTCAAGGCTTTGAGCATTTCATCGGTCACTTCACCCATCACCCGCACCGCATATTCGCGTTCAACCTGCTGTGATGGATGCATCAGACGATTCGCCAGCTCGCCATCGTTGGTGAACAACAGCAGTCCGCTGGTGTTGATATCCAGGCGACCAATCGCGATCCAGCGCTCGCCTTTCAAGCGCGGCAAATGATCAAACACGGTACGGCGACCTTCAGGATCTTTACGGGTGACCAGCTCGCCTTCCGGCTTGTTGTACATGATCACACGCCGCTCAAGGCTGTCTTCGCCCTTGATCCGCACAGGACGGCCCCGCACGCTGACCTGATCATTCAAGCCAATACGGTCACCCAGGGTGGCGGTTTTTCCATTGACACTGACCAGGCCCGCTTCAATCACGGACTCCATTTCACGCCGTGATCCCAGCCCGCAACGGGCCAGCACTTTTTGTAACTTTTCGGTTGCATCCTTTTTGTCCCCGGATACGGGGGTAGAGGGCTTGCTCATGGTTTTACTCGGTTGATTCATCATCAGGTCGCTGGACATCAAAACGCTCAGCCAGTTCAGTCCAGGTCAGGGGTTTAACCTCGGGTAGCGGATCTTCATCCAGTGGCGAGTCCGCTGCATCGGCAAGGTCTTCTTCATCATCGACCTGGGTCAGCAGCGGTGAAATCGGCACCTGGTCCAGATCATCCTGCCATTCTTGTTGTGCCTCCAGATCGGCCAAGGCGCGAATCTCTTCCAAAGGCGGTAAATCATTGAGGCTCTTTAAATGAAAGTAGTCTAAAAACTGTCGCGTGGTGGCATAAAGCGCTGGGCGACCGGGGGCTTCACGATGACCGACCACTCGAATCCACTCACGTTCTTCCAGGGTGCGAACGATTTGTGAGCTGACACTCACTCCGCGGACTTCTTCAATTTCGCCTCGGGTGATCGGTTGGCGATAGGCCACCAGCGCCAGGGTTTCGAGCAGCGCGCGTGAGTAGCGCGGTGGGCGCTCAGCGCGGGCAAGGGCAATATACTCGGCATAGGCCTGACGCACGCGATAGGTGTAGCCACTGCCTAGCTCGACCAGCTCCAGACTGGTTGATTGGGTTTCCTCGATCAACTGGGCTAAAGCCGCTTTGGCAAGCGAACGCTCTGGCTGACGGGTTTCATCACCAAAGGCTTTCAGCAGAGTATCCAGACTCAGGGGCGTCTGACTGGTGAATAACAACGCCTGAAAAACCCGAGCCACCTGATTGATTGACTCACTCATGCCAAAGCGTCCTCTGCGGCGGCGGCCTGGCGGCGCACATGGATCGGTGCAAAACCCTGAGTCTGCACCAGCTCGACCAGTTGCTCTTTCACCAGCTCCAGCAGGGCCATAAAGGTCACCACCACACCGGGGCGGCCTTCATTCAAATCAAACAGCTGCTCAAAGGCCAGATAACCCTGCACCCTTTGTAGCTGATCAAGAATCTCGCTCATGCGCGCGCGAGTGGATAGGGGTTCACGCACGATCTGGTGATGTGCGACCAGATCCGCTTGCTTTAATAACAACGAAAAAGCCCGCAGCAGTTCATCCAGTTCGACTTCCGGATGCAGGCGAGCGGGCGTCCAATCCGGGGGCGCTGCTTGGGGTGAATGATAGTCACGCTCCGCGCGCGGGAGTTCATCCAGATTTTCTGCAGCCTGCTTGAACTGCTCATAAATCAGCAGGCGGCGGATCAGTTGAGCGCGTGGGTCGTCTTCGTCTTCATCGTCCAGCACAGAAGGAGGACGCGGCAGCAGACTGCGCGATTTGATCTCTGCCAGCATGGCAGCCATCACCAGATACTCGGCGGCCAGCTCGATTTGCAGCTCCTGCATCAGGTCCAGATATCCCAGGTATTGGCGGGTGATTTCTGCCACATTGATGCTGAGAATATCGAGGTTATGTTTGCGAATCAGGTACAGCAGCAGGTCCAGCGGGCCTTCAAAGGTTTGCAGAAAAACCCGCAGCGCTTCCGGGGGAATGAATAAATCCTGCGGCCACTCGGTGAGCAGCTCTCCAGCCACACGAACCGGCGGGTCTTGATCCTTCAAGGCAAGCTCCATCCATCAAACCCCGAATGCCGATGGGTCACCACGACCTTCACGCAGAATTTCCGGCACCTCACCGCGCAGGTCCACTACCGTGGTGGGGTCCATGGGGCAGGCCCCCCCATCAATGATCAAATCCAGTTGTTTGCCGATCCGGTCACGAATCAACTCTGGATCATTCATGGGCAGCGCGTCTCCAGGCAGTTGCAGGGTCACACTCATGATGGGCGCACCCAGCTCGGCCAGCAGCGCGTGGGTGAGCACATGATCCGGCACTCGCAAGCCGATGCTGCGCCGCTTGGGGTGCAGCAGCAAACGCGGCACCTCACTGGTGGCGTTCAGAATATAGGTATAGGGGCCAGGTGTGGTGTTTTTGAGCATGCGAAACTCGCGGTTATCCACCTTGGCATAGACGGACAGGGCCGACAGGTCCGCGCAGACCAGGGTGAAGTTGTGCTTGTCATCCAGTTCACGCAACCGCTTGATGCGCTCTACCGCTTTTTTCTCACCCAGGCAGCAGCCCAGCGCATAGGCGGAGTCGGTCGGGTAGGCGATCACCCCGCCGGCACGCAAAACATCCACTGCCTGAAGAATCAGGCGCTTTTGTGGGTTCTGTGGATGGATCTCAAAATACTGGCTCATAACAGCTCCGGCTGTGGTTCAAATAATTCGCTAAGCGGGCGGCATTCCGGCGGTAAGGCAGCGTAATGCCCTGGGCCCTGACACCCCCAGCCTGGACGATGAAAATCGCTCCCCCAGGTCAGAGCCAAACCCAAAGCCTGCGCCTGTTGCAGCAGGGTGCGGGTTTGATTGACATCCTGCTGGCCACTGACGACTTCCAGAGCCTGTCCGCCAGCCTCCTGAAAACGCTGAATCAGTAAACGCCGCTTGGTATGCGTCATTTTATAGTGCAAAGGGTGGGCAAGACTGACCCAGGCCGAAGACGCGATCAGTTTCTTCACCGCCTCATCCAGTTCACACCAGTGGCTTTTCACATCGCCCAGTTTACCTGCTCCGAGCCATTGACGAAACGCCCGCTCGTGCTCCTTGACGTAACCGGCCTGCACCAGCGCCTGGGCAAAGTGGGGACGCCCCGGCACCTGCCCACCGGCACAGGCCACCACCTCGTCTAACGTCAACTGCACACCGACTCGCGCCAGCTTCTTGATGATCTGCCCAGCCCGCTGCCAGCGCGCCTGGGTTTGTGCTTCGGCCACAGCCAGGGCGGCGGCACTGAGTCCCTGAGGCCACAGTGCAACCAGATGAATGGTCGCGCCCCGCCAGCAACAGGAAAATTCCATCGCTGGCCACAGGCGTAGATCCAGGGCATCCGCTGCCTGTTTGGCCTCATCCCAACCGGCAAAGGTGTCGTGGTCGGTCAGGGCAATTTCTTTTAATCCGCGCTCAGCCGCCAGGTTCACTAATGCCACCGGTGCCAAATCTCCGTCAGAGGCGCTAGAATGCAGATGATAATCACACTGGCTGGCTAAACAAGGCATCCGTTTTTTCCATCATAGAAGTCAGCATAAGATTAACATTTTCACTCGGAGAACCCTTCATGTTTTATGCCCTGATTTGCGAAGATGTGCCAGGCACCCTCGCCCAACGCTTAGCGGCTCGACCCGCCCACCTTGCGCGCCTGGAAGCACTGCAAAATGAAGGACGTTTATTGCTGGCCGGGCCTCACCCTGCCATTGATGCCCTCGACCCAGGTCAAGCGGGTTTTACCGGCAGCCTGGTGGTGGCCGAATTTGACTCTCTGGAAGCCGCCCAGGACTGGGCCAATGCCGATCCCTATTTTGAAGCCGGGGTTTATGCCCAGGTGAGCGTCAAACCTTTCAAAAAGGTGCTGCCCTGAATGGCAGCAAACCAAGCATCCGCGCCCGGATACGACCCGCACAAACCCGAACAGCTCCAGACTGCGCAATTGCGCTGGGAGGCCCTCACGCCGACGGCCAGCGATTTTGATGATGTGTATTTTTCCCGCGATGCCGGGCCAGAGGAAAGCCGTTTTGTTTTTTTAGATCACAACCAGCTGCCCGCGCGCTGGCAGTCCTGTGATTATTTTGTGATGGGAGAAATTGGCTTTGGCACGGGCCTGAACCTGCTGGTGGCAATTCAGGATTTTCTGACCCAGGCACCGCCTCAGGCGCGCTTGCACTGGATCAGCACCGAGCTTTATCCGGTCAGCCCGGAAGACCTGCAAAAGGCGCATCAGTGCTGGCCTGCTTTGGGTGAGGTCGCAGCCTGGTTGCAAGCGGTCTATCCGCAGGCGGTATCCGGTTTCCATCGACTACAGCTGCATCCGCGCATCAGCCTGGATCTGCTGCTGGGGGATGCTGAAAGTCATCTGAGTCATTATCAGGGCAGGGTCGATGCCTGGTGTCTGGATGGTTTTGCGCCCAGCAAAAACCCTGGATTATGGAGCGACACCCTGCTCCAGCAAATCGCTCGATTGAGTCGCCCCGGCACCACCCTGGCCACCTTTACCGCTGCGGGTTTTGTGCGCCGAGGGCTGGAGGCAGTGGGTTTTCAAGTCAACAAGGTGCCCGGCTTTGGTAAAAAACGCGAAATGCTCTGTGCGCAATTCGACTCAGCCAGCCTGGCGTCAACCTCTGCGCCACCTTCTGCACCGCCTGGAAAAGTCGCCATCATTGGTGCCGGACTGGCCGGACTGGCAACCGCCGAGGCGCTTAAACGCCGAGGCATTCAAGTCGATATTTTTGAGGCCGGTGAGATCGGTCAGCAGGGCTCCGGCAATCGCCAGGGGGTGCTGTATATCAAGCTGGCGGTGGATAGCAATCCATCGAACCGGCTGTTTTTGCACGGATTGAACTTCAGTCGCTTATGGCTCAAACGCCTGGATCCTGAACAGGTCTTTTGGCGACCCAGCGGAGTTTTGCAACTGGCGCATACCGCCGCTGAACAAGCACGCCAGGCGCGTTTTTTTGCTCGCCAATCGCTACCCGAAACCCTGGTTCACCCCGTCAGCGCCGAGCAGGCTACCGAGCTGGCCGGCACGCCCATCCACACCGAAGGGCTGTTTTATCCTCTGGCCGGATGGGTCAGACCCAGCGCTTTGGCTGCCGAGCTTGGCAAGCAGTTTAATGTTCAGACTCACCAACCGGTTCTGCAACTGGATGCCCTGGACAGCGGTTGGCAACTGCACACCCCCAGCGGCCAACACCACTACGATCAGGTCATTCTTGCCTGCGCCAGCCAGGCAAAGGACTTTGGCGTCACCGATTGGCTGCCAATCAAGGCGCTGGGAGGACAGGTGACACATCTGCCAGTCCGGCAGGATCAAACCCTGCCTCGCTGCGTGGTCTGCGGCAAAGGCTATGTGTCACCCGCTTATGAAAAAAACCTCTGCTTTGGTGCCACCTATCGCCTGCACGACCCGGATCTGTCGCTTAAAGTGAGCGATCACCAACATAATCTTGAAGCGCTGCAAAGCAGCCTGCCTCAACTGCTCTCCCAGTTGGATGCAGATCTGCAACAACCACCACAAGGCAAGGTCGGCCAGCGCTGCACCAGCCCCGACTACCTGCCATTAGTGGGCGCCGCACCCGACCCCAAGGATCCGCAACAACCTCTGCCCGGCTTATGG
This sequence comes from Marinospirillum sp., assembly GCA_007116865.1. Lineage (GTDB taxonomy): Bacteria > Pseudomonadota > Gammaproteobacteria > Pseudomonadales > Halomonadaceae > Marinospirillum. The sequence continues at coordinate 8,214 of SKHR01000127.1, forward strand.
CTCAACCTGGCCCATGGATCACGCGGCCTGGCCAGCATCCCCCTGTGCAGTGAACTACTGGTCAGCCAGCTTTTAAACGAACCCCTGCCAGTCGATCGCGAGCTGCTCAAACACCTCAACCCCGCCCGATTTTTGCTGCGCAAAAACAAAAAACCAAAAGCCTAGCTGAAGACTGGACAGTAACTAGGCTTGGCACACCAATAGGCTGAGTTATGCTGAGCGCCTAGACATCACTCACAAACAATAAGCGGTTTAAAGAGCACTCGCAGCTGAGCCAGTACTGCTGAGATCTCTTTCTGATCCGTGTTTTTGTTTGCCCACAAGATGGGCAGGGGGTTTTCATCGAAGTATTAGTATTGCACTGACCACATTGAACATAATAGCCATACTTACCGTACATAGCGGTTAAGTTTTTTGTTTCACCACAGTTTTTACACACAAGACCAATCACGCCGTCTTCTTGGGTCATTGGTTGAGGTGCTGCTTTTTCCTTAGTGTCCGGCTCGCCCTTAGGCGCTTTAGTTTGCTCATACTCCGCGGTCTTCTCTTCAACTGCGTGAACCAGAGTGGCATCAAGAAGAAACTCACCAATATTTTTCAGCTCTTCATCGCTGAAATAAGGTTTACTGGCCCAGGCTGCAGCCACTTTAGAAGTGCTACCGAGCCTTCGGACCTCTTCAGCGATGCTTTCACTTTTAACAATCTGCTTATTGATCGCCTTCGGCATCTCATTTCGATGCAAAATACAGTTATTTGAAACTGTGCAAAGCACGCTCCAATCACGCCCTCCGACCTGCATTTGCACACCAAACAACTTGCCAAGGAATTGCTCTACATTATCACTAAGAAACTGTTTTAGAAGGTCTTGTTGAAGCTCCGCCTGAATTAACGGAGAAGACATGCCAGACCATACTCCTTTGTAGCTTCTGGACCACTCACCTAACTCGTTGACTTTTACTTCGCCATAGATGCTTTTTGATTCGATAATGATAAATCCGGTGCGATGAACAACTAGGTGGTCAATTTGGGCCGTTTCACCATTAAAGCTAAAGTGATAGTCATTTAAAATCAGAAAGTTTTCATCATCTTTAAAGGCCCGACGCAAATAAAACGCAACGTCTTTTTCTTGCTGGTCTCCCGCCGCTCGGCGCGGGTCTTTATTGTTTGTGAAGTCCTTCTGTTTCAGTATCGTCATTGGTGCTCCGTCACACGCAAGTTAATACAGGCGCCCGCCCAAGCTTAGTCCGTAAACTGGGCGAGCAGCATCCAGATCAGGTCACCGGTGGTGGTGAGTTCGTATTCATACAGGGCTTGGCCGCGCAGGTGGCCATCTTCGAAGGTGGCCAGCACCCAGCGGTGGTTGAGCAGGTAGGTTTCTTCGGGGATGAAGGCCATTTGCCCACCCAGCACACCTTCTTGCGGGATCAGGCCGGGCTGATTCAGCAGGTCTTGAAGGATACGTTCCTCTGGGGAGTTCAGGCCACGGGCAACAAACTGGCGGCGCTGACTTTCACTCAGGCCGAAAGGGGGCACTGAAACTGAAGCAGCGCCAGTGGGGGCGACATCTTCACTCAACGGGGTATCTGCCAGCGCTTCCAGCACGTCCTCTTCTGCCGCAGCGGCAGCGTCTTCTGGTGGACGTTGTGAGCCATCGGGGTTGCGGGTATCGGGTACTGGTCGCATGACAGGCTCACCGGAAACCTCAACATGCGGGTCAACCGATGGTTCATCAGTCGTTGGCTGTTGATCCTTGGGCCAGATCAGCACAAGGATCAACAAGATAAAAATCATCAGCAGGAGCTTTCTTTGAAACGGCATTCTTTCTCCTTAGGCCGGTCAGTTTACAGCACCTGTGACAGATCCGCGTTGCGCGTGGTTCCCTTAGCTTTTGCTGGCGCGTTTGCGTTCGTGTTCCTTCAAGAACTTTTTGCGCATGCGGATGTGGCTGGGGGTGACCTCAACCAATTCATCATCATCGATGAACTCCAGTGCTTGTTCCAGACTATAACGCAGTGGCGGCGTCAGTTGAATGGTTTCATCACTGCCTGAGGCACGCATGTTGTCGAGTTTTTTCGCTTTTGTGGGGTTGACCACCAGGTCATTATCGCGCGCATGAATGCCTACAATCATGCCTTCATAAACCTCGACACCGGGACCGACAAACAGACGCCCGCGATCCTGCAGGGTGGTCAGTGCATAGGCAAGTACCTTGCCATCTGCCATCGAGACCAGTACGCCATTGACGCGGTGCTCAACGGTGCCTTCGACCAGCGGACCATAGTGGTCAAAAATACTGGTCAGAATGCCGGAACCGGAGGTCAGTGTCATAAAGTGGTTACGAAAACCGATCAGGCCGCGTGAGGGAATGATGAAGTCCAAACGCACCCGACCCTTGCCATCTGGGTTCATGTTGGTCATACGGGCTTTGCGCTTGCCCAGTTCTTCCATGACGGAACCCTGGTGCTGCTCTTCAACATCAACGATCAGTTCTTCGTAAGGCTCTTGGCGCACACCATCAATCTCGCGAATGATGACTTCTGGGCGCGAAACACCCAGCTCAAAACCTTCACGACGCATGGTTTCAATCAAGACCGACAGGTGCAGTTCGCCTCGGCCAGAGACCCGGAATTTATCCGGGCTGTCTGTTTCTTCAACCCGCAGCGCTACATTATGGATCAGCTCTTTTTCTAGACGCTCTTTAATGTTGCGGCTGGTGACGTACTTGCCATCTTTACCGGCGAAGGGTGAGTCGTTGACCTGGAAGGTCATGGTCACGGTTGGCTCGTCGACGCTCAGCGCAGGCAGGGCTTCAATCTGGTTAGGATCACACAGGGTGTCTGAAATATTCAGCGGGTCCAGACCAGTGATACAAATGATGTCACCGGCTTCGGCGCCATCGGGTGACTCATTGCGCTGCAGACCGTGGTAGGTCATGACCTGACCGATCTTGCCTTTACGCTGCTTGCCATCGCGATCCACCACCACAACCTGCTGGTTGGAAATCACTCGGCCACGGGTCACACGGCCAACACCGATGACACCGACATAGCTGGAGTAGTCCAGTGCCGAAATCTGCATTTGAAAGGCACCCTCAGCATCAACCTGCGGCGGCGGCACCAGATCAACAATCGCCTGGAACAGCGGTGTCATATCTTCAGCAAGGTTTTCTGGATCATCACC
>SKHR01000020.1 GCA_007116865.1 Marinospirillum sp.
ATCGATTGAATTCGTCCGGCGGTGGCTCTTAACAACAGATCGCCCACCGGATGCCCCAGGCTATCATTCACCTCTTTGAAGTGGTCCAGATCCATGAACATCAGCGCCAGCTCACGGTGGTGAATACGTGCTTGCTGTACTGACACTGCCAACTGGCGTTCAAAGTAATAGCGATTAGGCAACTCGGTTAGCTGATCATAATGGGCCAGTCGCTCAATCTGCTCTTCCTTGGCTTTATTGTCGCTGATGTCATTAAAGATGTGGATGAGATTACGTGCTTCGCCCGACTCATCGCGCACCAGACTGATGGTTTGTAAAACAGGCAAAGGGGTGCCATCTGCCCGCTCGTAGGCAACTTCCCCCTGCCAACTGCCCTTCGCCAGGAGCGGCTCCCAGATACGATTGCGCTGAGAGGCTTCCGGCTCGCCGACTTCAAAGAACTCAGTCAGCAGGCGACCAATCACCGCCGGAGCTGGGTAACCAGTCACCTGCTCAAATGCTGAGTTGGTTTTCAGGATGGACAGCGCTGGATCCGTGATCACAATGGCCTCATGAGTGCCTTCAAACACACTGGCAGCCAACTCCAGTTCGCTGGCAGAAGTCTGCAGATCCTCGGCCTGCTTTTTCAAACGCTGTATCCATGGCCTCAAGGCTGCATTGAGCAACAGCATTCCTATCAGAATCACCAGCAAAACCCCGCTGACACTCCAAAGCTGCTGACTCAATACCGGGTTATAGAAATGCCGTGTTGGCTTACTTAGCAATAACACCCAGTCTTCGGAGACTACCGGCACTTGAAAATATATCCGCCGTTGCCCAGATTCGGTTGACCGCCAGATCCCTGCCTGGGTGGACTCAAGCGCAGAGCTTCGGTGCACCAGCTGCAGAGGGGCCGACAGCTCCGCTTGAATGTGCAGGTGGGTTTCAGTAGGCGGGTTGATCAAATAAATCTCGGTATAGGGCTGCTCACTCAAAGGCGCTGTCAAGGCGGCTTGCAAAGCATGAGTCGCAAACCATGCCACATCTCGACCAATCAGCTCACCATCAGCACCGAGAATCGGCACGGTCAGCAAAATCACTGGTTTTTGCTCGGGTGCAACCAGGCGACAAACTTCCAGATCAGTGGCACCTAACAAGGGTTGCAATGCCGTCAGCGGCAGAGGCTCTCCCAACTGGGCGATCACTTCATCCTTGGGACCGAGGCGAATCAGTCCGAGGATTTCATCGGATAAAGACATCGCATCCATCAGGCGTGGCGCGGTGAAGGCCTGCACTTCTTCTAACGACAGTGCCCCTTGAGCATAGGCCTCCAAACGACGCCGAATCTCTGTACGGCTGGTAAATTGCCGTGCGATATGGCGATAACTTTCCAACAGGTGTTCAACAGACTTGGCCTGAGCTTCCGTGCTCACCAATGTCAGCTGCTCCAGATTGGCTCTGGCAGAAAGGTAAAATGGGACGGTTGTACTAAGACTTGCGAGCAGACTGATGCCAAACAGGCTGAGTAAACTGATCACCAGCCACTGACGCCGCATCACACTGATTCGCTTCGCCTCATCCTTTAAGCTCATAGCCATTTCGACTCATCGAACACATAGACTTGCATCCTAGCAAAAAATGCCTGATCAAGGTATGTCTTAATCACTGACCTTTAGAAGCAACCAGTGGAAGATAAAAAAAGCCTGAATTAACAGGCTTCTACATACTATCTTTACATTACACTCTCAGGTGCATTTCAGAACGGAATATCATCATCAATACCGCCGCCCACATCACTGAAGGGTTTGCCACCCTGTGCTTGCTGAGGCTGTTGCGGAGGCTGTCCCGGCTGTGGCTGATGCGGTGATTGTGGCTGGCCTGGGTAGCCGCCTTGCGGGTAGGCAGCAGCGGCAGCACCGGCCATGCCCGCAGCGGGGTAACCGGAGGGTGCTTGAGCGGGGGCACCACCCATAGGCTGAGGTGCGGCCTGGGGAGCACCCGCTGGCGCCTGGTAGGCGGGCTGCTGCTGGGCCGGTGCCTGGTTCATGTTCTGGTTGGCGTTGGCATAACCACCACCCTCTGGGCGGCTGTCCAGCATTTGCAGTTCATTGGCAACGATCTCAGTGGTGTATTGATCCACGCCCTGCTGGTTTTGCCATTTGCGCGTTTGCAGCTTGCCTTCCAGGTAAACCTTGCTGCCCTTGCGCAGATACTGACCCGCAATTTCCGCCAGCCGATCAAACAACACCACTCGATGCCACTCGGTACGCTCTTGCTTTTGCCCGGTGGCTTTATCTGTCCATTGATCACTGGTCGCCACACTGAGGTTAGCAACCTGCTTTTGGTTTTGTGTGTAGCGCACTTCTGGGTCTTGGCCCAGATTGCCCACTAAAATGACCTTGTTCACACCCCTTGCCATTGGCTTCCCCTTTTTTAACAGTTAAATTCGTCTTCCCGAACTGGCTTCCAGTGTCATTGCTGAGCCAGCAGGGTGTCAAGCTGGGCCTCGTCTAACTGACGACGATCCAGTTTTAAATAGCCGGTGGCTTCTTCTGCCAGCAACACCACCTCTTCCACTCCAGACAATTCATACAGCTGAGCCTGCAAAGCCTGCATGGCTTCGGGCCGACAGGACTTTAAAGCAAAAACCCGGCTCGACAAGTAGGCCGGTGGCTGATAACCCACCAGGCCGAGCAACCAAATCACGCACAACACCGCTGCCGCTAACAGTAACCCCGAAGCCCCCCAGTTTGCCAGTACCAAACCACCCAGCACACCACCCAAAAAAGCACCGAGAAACTGAGCCGTTGAATACACCCCCATGGCGGTGCCTTTGCTGCGAACGGGTGCCTGCTTACTGATCAGCGAAGGCAGGCTGGCCTCAAGCAGATTAAAGCCAACAAAAAACAGCCACAATCCCAGTAACAACGGTCCAGCCGAATGCCACTGACTGAGAAAAGCCAGGGCCACCGCCAGCAACACAAAACCCAGCAGCAGCATGGTTTTCATCTTCTGCCGCTTTTCGCCCAGGATGATCAAGGGAATCATGGCAAAAAAACCAAGCAGCAT
>SKHR01000183.1 GCA_007116865.1 Marinospirillum sp.
CGATAGTCCGTGATGTCAGGGTTCTGGCTGCCTTTGTTGATATAGGCAAAAAACCGTGGCATCAGGTAGAAGTCTCGATCCAAAAAACGCCCAGCCCAGACAGGCTGAACAAACAGGGTATCGAGACTGCGTGACTCCTCACCGTCCTCTCCATTGGATTCGTGAAAGTAGCCAAGACTCAATACCGGCGCGACCGGCGTGTTTTGTAGCTCAAAAAACAAACTGGGCTGATAGCTGGTGTCTTCGAAGGGAACAGAATCAGCCGACCAGTTCCACAGGCTGGTCTGGGTGTAGGCTAAATGCAGTCGCCCCATCCAGGGGTGGCGCTGAACATACTCAGAAGCTTCTTCCAGCAGACGGTACTTAAAGCTGAACTGGAAGCGAGCTTTGACATCCTCGTCCGGCCCACTGCCTGCAACAAAGTACATGGCCTCATGAGGCAAAAGTGCGGGCAGGGGTGTTTGAGTGTAGGCTGTGAGTGCCTCAGGTTGTCGGGTTTCGACCTCAAGGGTCTCTTCTGCCTGGCTCGCAATAGAAAACAGAGCCCCAGTGCTGAAAAGCACAAGCCCCAAGATTTTTTTAAATGCGGTCACTTCATTCTGCTCGTGCGTTCAGTGGCTGGGTCTCAAATTCGATAACTGACCAGCCATGTTGCATGAATTGGCGGATATTTTGGTGATCGGTGGCGTCAGGGTGTTGCAGTACATCCTGGGTGTAAAAGTCACCAAAGGCGTTGAGGGTGGTTTGTTCATCCAGTTGGTGTAAACGCGCAAAAGCGAAAATCTTGCAGGAGCCATTGTTCTCACCCGCAGCGTTGATCTGTTGGCCATTACTGAAGCGGCTGGGTGTGAAGTGGTAGTGGGCATCAATCACGGCCATGACTTGGCTGAATGCCACGGGATGTTGTTTGAGTTGTTCGATCAGTTGGTCAGGGGTCATGTTTTGCTCCACCGATTAAAAGAAGTTAAGGATAACAAAATGCGTGGCGGCTGGTATGATCCGACTGAACGATGATTGACCATCGGTTTGACTCAATGGATATTCCGAAGATGAAAAAAAGCCTTGTTTCCTTGTTGCTGGTGTTGCTGATCACGGTTCTTGTCAGTGGTTGTGCTGTGTTGCGTGGCATGGGTTTGTGGCAAGACCCAGAGATTCGAGTGGCAGACGTACGTATCAGTCAGTTGAGTTTGCAGGCCGCTCAAATTGAGGTGGATCTGGTGGTAAAAAATCCCAATCATTTTGCGATTCAACTGGGTGCTTTGGATTATCAATTGCAGCTGGCCGGGGTGAATCTGATTTCTGGTGAGCAGACTCAGGGCCAGCGTCTGGGCGAAGGTGAAACCCAAACCCTGCGTTTGCCGGTTCAACTGGTGTTCAACGATCTGGCGGCCTTGCCTCAGGCGATTCAGCAGGCTCGCAACCTGGATTTTGTGGTTCAGGGTGGAATGCGCTTTGATCCTCCCTGGATGCCCAGCGTGCGTTTGCCTTTTGAGGCCCAGGGCAGTGTGCCCAAACCAGAGCTGCCTCAGGTGCGTCTGGTGTCTTTGACGCGAGAGCATTTGAGTCTGTCCGGCGTACAGTTGCTGGCAGAAATCCGCCTGGATAACCCCAATCACTTTGCGGTGATCCTGGATCATTTTGATTATGGCTTGAGCCTGAATCAGCATTCTGTGGTGCGTGGGCGTTTGGCGCGGGCCTTCGAGGTGGATGCAGAGGGCGCTCAGGTGATTCGTTTGCCAATTCATTGGTCTTTTGCCGACTCAGGGCGGGTGGTCTACGATCTGCTGCGCTCATCGGGTGCCTTGACCTATGAGCTGAGTTTTGACTCAAATCTGCGCAGTGACTTGCCCGCTTTACGCAGCCTGCCACTGAGCGCGCTGGAAACGGGAGAAGTCCGCGTGATCCCGTCGCGTTAAAGGAAACCCATGAGCGACTTTTTGGTGGTTGGCGGCGGCATCACCGGCTTGATGCTTGCCAGGGCGTTGGCAGAGCAGGGGGCGGACGTCTGCCTGCTTGAGCGTCAGGAGCCGGGACGAGCGGCCAGCTGGGCCAGTGGTGGCATTCTGACCCCCTTATACCCCTGGCGTCTGCCGATTGAGGTTTTGCAACTGGCAGCCATCGCACAAGCAGACTATCCGGGGCTGGTTGATTCGTTGCGTGATGAAACCGGCATAGACCCGCAGCTGGATCCCTCGGGCCTGCTCTACTTGCGCAGTGCAGATGAAGCGGAGGCTTTGGACTGGAGCCGACAAACAGCCAGCGACCTGACGTCAGTGGATGCGGCCTTCTTGTACGATCAGGAGCCAGAGGTCGCACCAGAGTTCAATCAAGCCTTGTGGCAGCCTCAAGCCGCCAGTATTCGCCCGCCTCGACTGTTGCAAGCCTTGATGATTTCAGCACAGAAAAAGGGGGTGCGTTTGCACTCGGGCACACCGGCTTGCGCCCTGCTGGTAGCGCAGGATCAGGTTTTGGGTGTGCAGGGGTTGCAGCAGCAATGGCGAGCACAAACCACCCTGCTTTGTGCGGGTGCCTGGTGTGATCCGCTGCTTCAGCCGCTGGGGTTGAAAACCCCGCTGAAACCCGTGAGCGGACAAATGCTGTTGTATCAGGCCGAACCGGGGCTGCTCAATCATATGCTGGTGCTGCAAGGGCGTTATTTGATCCCGCGTCAGGATGGACTGATTCTGGCGGGTTCGACGCTGGAGTATGTGGGCTTTGATGATCGTATCACCGATGATGCCCGGCTTTCTTTGCAAACCACGGCGGGTCAGATATTGCCAGCCTTGCGACATGCACCAGTGATCGGTCACTGGGCGGGTTTAAGGCCGGGCAGCCCGGAGGGCATTCCCTGGGTAGGTCCAGTGCCCGGTTATCAGAATCTTTATATGAGCGGTGGGCACTTCCGGGGTGGCTTGAGCCTGGCGCCCGGGACGACCCGGCTGCTGGTCGATGCTTTGAACGGGCGGCCTTCAGCCATTGATGCTTCGATCTATTGGCCGCAACAGCGTTTGCAGGCTCAGGGCTGATCTGAGTTGTGCGAATC
>SKHR01000076.1 GCA_007116865.1 Marinospirillum sp.
CCATCACGGTCACTGTCGCAGTGCACTGGAGCTGACTCAGCGTTTGCCCGTACAGCGTGTCCACCTGGTGCCCTGTCAGCAGCCGGTTCATCGTACAACGCCGGGGGCCAGCCCTGATCAGCGTATGACCATGCTGCGTTTGGCGATTGCTGATGAACCCCTGCTCTGTGCCGATGATCGTGAGCTGCGCCGCTCGACGCCTTCCTGGACGGTGGATACTTTAGAGTCACTGCGCGCTGAATATGGAGACCAGCAACCGCTGGGTCTGGTGCTGGGTTGGGATGCTTTTTGCGGGATTCCTCATTGGTCACGCCCTGAACGCCTGCTTGAGCTTGCCCATCTCATCGTATTAACGCGCCCTGGCAGTGGCGGGGAGCCTCCCGCCCTTTTGCAAGACTGGTTGACCCAGCACCAAACCCAGGCGCTGGATGATCTTTTGCAGCAACCGGCAGGGCGCCTCTGGTGTGATACCTTGCCTTCACAACTGATGATATCAGCCAGTCATATCCGTCAGCAGATCGCTGAAGGTCAGTCGATCCGCTATCTTTTACCTGAGGCTGTGGCAAACTACATTGCCCAACACTCGCTTTATCTTCCTTGATGAGACATGCATGCATATTGAAACACTGAAAAAACTCGCCACCCAGGCGTTGGAAAACCTAAAAGCCAAGGATATTGTCCTGCTGGATGTTCAAGCCGTTTCCTGTGTCACCGACTTCCTCTTGATCGCATCCGGTACCTCTACCCGCCAGGTGGCGGCTCTGGCACAAAATCTGGTCACTGAACTTAAAAGCGCCGGGTTTCAACCCCTGGGTGTTGAAGGCATGGAAAGCGCGGAATGGGTTCTGGTTGACTGTGGTGATCTGGTAGTCCACCTAATGCTGCCGCAGACACGGGCTTTTTATGACCTGGAAAAACTCTGGGGAGATTTTGCCTCCCTCAGCCACCAGGCCTGAACATGAAACTAAAGGTACTGGCTGTCGGGCAAAAAATGCCTGCCTGGGTGAACGAAGGGGTTGAGGAGTATGCCAAACGCCTCCCTGGGGATTTTCGCCTGCTGATCGAAGAAGTGGCGCCTGGTCCCCGTTATGCGGGTGCCGATGCGGCCCGAGCGATTACCAAAGAATCCCAAGCCCTGCTTGGGCGTATTCGCCCGCAAGACCATGTGGTGGCCCTGGATGTGCAGGGTAAAAGCTGGAGTAGTGAAAAGCTGGCGCAACGTGCCCAGGACTGGCGAATGCTGGGGCAGGATGTGGTGCTGTTGATCGGTGGCCCAGACGGCTTGTCAGCTGAGTGCCTGGCTCGCGCCAATGAACGCTGGTCTTTATCGCCCCTGACCCTGCCGCATCCGCTGGTACGCATCGTACTGGCCGAACAGTTGTACCGTGCCTGGACCTTGATGTCCGGCCACCCTTATCACCGTTGAGTGAACCATGAGCGAGCTGCGCAGAGACATTAAGGACCCCGAAAAGGAAAACCGCCTTTTCCAGTTTCGTGCGCGCTTATTGATGGGGCTGGTGTTTCTGCTGATGGGCGTGCTGTTAGCGCGCATGGCCTATTTGCAGGTTTTTCAATATGACCTGCATGTCAGTCGTTCGGAGCGTAATCGGGTCACCGTCGAACCGATTCCACCGACCCGGGGTTTAATTTATGACCGCTCAGGGCGCTTGCTGGCGGATAACCTGCCTAGCCATAGTTTGACTATTACCCGTGAACTGGCCGATAACGTGCCGGCAGTTCTGGGGCAGATTTGTGACTTGTTAGTCTTGCCCGAAGACTGTGAAACTCTGTTGGATCAGCGCAGCCGTCAGCGGCGACGCCCGTTTGAGCCAGCCCTGTTGGTTGATCGGCTGACCGAAGAAGAAATGGCCCTGATCGCTGTCAATCGTCACCTGTTGCCTGGGGTCGAGGTTTCGGCTCAGTTGCTGCGTCACTATCCCGGCGGTGAAGCGCTGTCTCATGTGCTGGGCTATGTCGGACGCATCAGCGAAGAAGACTTGTTGCACCTGAATCGACGTGCCTACAGCGGAACCCACTATATCGGTAAAACCGGGCTTGAGCGTTTTTATGAAACCCTCTTGCATGGCGAGGTCGGGCATCGGCGAGTAGAAACCAATGCGCGTGGGCGGGTCATTCGGGTCATTGAAACCCAGCCCCCCAGCCCTGGGGCAGACCTGCATCTGCACCTGGATGCCGAATTGCAAATTGCTGCTTATGAAGCCCTGGAAGGTCAGCGAGGTGCAATAGTCGCGATCGAACCCGCTACGGGAGGGATTCTTGCGTTGGTCAGCTCACCCGGTTTTGATCCGGGTGTATTTGTTGGCAGTCTGGATAGCCAGGGATTCGAGCAGTTGCGTCAAGACCGGCGTCAGCCAATGTTTGATCGCGCCAGTCGAGGGCAGTATTCGCCTGGCTCAACCATTAAACCGCTGGTCGGGCTGGCCGGTCTTGAGCTGGGTGTGATCGATCCGGATACCAGTCTGTTTGATCCCGGCTGGTATCAATTACCCAACGATGAGCGGCGTTATCGTAACTGGCGCCGTGAGGGTCATGGGCGGGTGGATTTGCGCCGCTCCATCGCAGTCTCCAACAACACTTTTTTTTACCATCTGGCTTATCAACTGGGCATTGATCAGATGTCAGCCTATTTGGCCCAGTTTGGCTTTGGTCAGCGTACGGCTCTGGATGTGCAGGGTGCTCGTTCAGGGCTTTTGCCTTCACGCGAGTGGAAGCGAGAAACACAACGCCAACCCTGGTTTCCGGGTGAGACGCTGAGTGCAGGGATTGGTCAGGGTTACTGGTTAGCAACACCTTTACAGCTGGCCACTGCTACAAGTGTGCTTGCTAACCAGGGCCAGTGGGTGCCACCACGCCTATTGCGTGAGGTGGAAACCGATAAAGTGATTCCCCAGTTATCCGTCGAGGTTGAAGATGTGCCGCAGCAGCGTCAGGCCAACTGGGAGTATGTTTTTCAAAGCATGCAGGATGTGATGCACGGGCGTGAAGGCACAGCGCGTTTTTCCGGCCAACGTTCGAGTTA
>SKHR01000052.1 GCA_007116865.1 Marinospirillum sp.
TGGGCTGAGCGGCAAACACGCCCAGCACTTCATCACCACTGCGGATCGGCACCCCGATGAAAGGCCGCTCAGGATCATAAAAACCCAGGCGTCCCAAAAAACGGGAATCATCGGTGATCCGATTCAGCACCAGGCTTTCACCCCGGCGTAACACCTCACCGACAATGCCTTCACCGGATTGGTAACTGATTTGTCCCACTGCCAGTTCCGACATGCCATGCAGCGCATAGATCACCAGTTCTTCACGCTCTGGAGGCACCAACCCGACCAGGCCCCGCTCCAGACCCACCCGCTGATCAAGCACCTCCAATACCTGGCTTAAAGTCGTTTGTAAATTCAAGGATTGTGACAAAACCTGGCTGACCCGATAGAGGGTCTCCAGCTCACCCACCAGAATGGCTTGCAGCATTTCCGGTGCGAGTTGATCGGTGGCAGATGGACGTTCAGACATAGGGTAAGAGCACCTTTAGACGACAACCATCGACATAGTCTGGATCAATTTCCAGCAACCCCTGGTGGTTGTTAACAATTTCCTGAGCCAAGGTCAGGCCCATGCCGAGATGACCACTGCCCGGCATCCGTGAAGTGTAAAAAGGCTCAAACACGCGAAACTGATCCGCTGCACTGATGCCATGCCCGGTATCTTCAATGATCACTTCAACCATATCGGTTACCTGGCGGGTGATCAGGCGGATCTCGCGCTGCTGACAGCGGCCTTCAACCAGTGCATCCACCGCATTATCCAGCAACTGTTTGAACAGGTTCACCAGCGCCGTGGGTCGGCCTTCAATGCTGGGCAAATCACTTTGCGGCTGCCAGTCCAGCTCGACCCCGCTGGCCAGCAAACGCGGGGTCATCAAACTCAGTGTATTTTTGATCAATTGATTCAGGTTGACGGACTGACGCGCCTCCTGACTGGTGTCCGGCACACTGCGAGTCAGTTGTTCCAAGGCCTCCTGTCCGGCCTCCTGTACTTCCGCCAGCAGCCCCAGCAGCGCCGGATTTTCATCTCGATCCCGCCGCCCCACCAAACGCAGCGCGGCATTGACCAGATTCAGTGGGCGCTCCAGATGAAAAACCGCGCCCAGCAGGGCTTCACGCACACTTTGTAGACGGTCCTGCTCCGCCAGCAGCGCTTGCAGGCTGGTCATCTGCAACTGATTCTGCTGGTGTTTTAAATAACTGATGTCCTGCAGGGTGATCAGCAGGGTCGGACGTGTGGTTTTTGCATAGTAGGCATCCGCGCTGGTGTCCTTGACTTCAATCACCTCGCCACTGGCATTCAACCAGAGTGGAAGCTCCTGGCGACTGGGCAACTGGATTTCAGTCTCTGCAAAGCCTTGGCGCAGTGCACGGGGCAGATCAAAACCATCCGGGGTCTCTCGCTGCAAGGCTTGAATCAGCAGCGGCAAGGGATCCTGTTGCAAACGCTCCGCCAAATCCTGATAACTACGATTGGTCAGCAGCGGCTGGCCTGTATCATCCAGCATCACCATGGCGGCCTGAGTGGCATCCAAAGCCGACTCCATCAAACGCTGCTGATTACTGATCTGCTTTTCGAGCTGATGCAGCTCGGTCACATCCCGCTGCATGCCCAGATAATGGGTGGTTTCTCCCGCCGAGTTGAGGACCGGCGTGATGGTCAGATCCGCCAGATAACGGCTGCCATCTTTACGCCGATTGACCAGCAAGCCCGACCAGGATTCCTGTTTTTCCAGACAGTCCCACAAGGCTTGGTACACCGTCTTCGGTGTCACCTTGTAGGATAAAAGCGACTGATTCTGCCCCAGCAGCTCTTGCTGCGAATAACCCGTGATCCGTGCAAAACTCGGGTTCACGTAAATGATCTTCGCTCGAAGATCGGTGATCGCGATGGCGATCGCGGCTTGCTCAACCGCTAAACGAAAAACCTCCGCGGGAAAATCTTCCGTACCAGTCGCGTTTGGCTGGGACAGATGAAATGAATTGGATGCTTGCATGCTGGACCCCTGTTCAAAGCCAACCACGGAGTAACATTCAACGACAGACACAAAGATTGCTGCAAAAGGCGTACCACCTAATAAAACCGCGTCAGGGCGTCGATTTATCGCTCATCCGCTTGTCAGCTTTACGACAAAAACGCCCTCAAGAGTGACACTGTCACAGTTTTTCGCTTATCCAAGCCCCGAAATAAGGCATTTTGTTGCATGGCACACTCCTTGCTGCGACCTCAGCAGATCGCTTTTGGAGACACTCATGTTCGACTATCTGCTGCTGCTGATTTCTACCGCCTTGGTCAATAACGTTATTTTGATCAAGTTCCTGGGGTTGTGTCCGCTGATGGGGGTCTCCACCAAAATGGATGGCGCGCTGGGCATGGGGCTGGCGACCACCTTTGTGCTGACCCTGGCGGCGGCGGCCAGCTGGATGCTGGAAAACTGGTTGTTAGCGCCGCTGGATCTGGCCTTTTTACGCATCCTCTCTTTTATTCTGGTGATTGCCACCGTGGTGCAGTTCACCGAAATGCTGATTCGCAAAATCAGCCCGCCCCTGTATCAGATTCTGGGCATTTACCTCCCGCTGATCACCACCAACTGCGCGGTATTAGGGGTTGCCCTGCTGAATATTCAGGATGGTCACAGTTTCATTCAAAGCCTGATGTTTGGTTTTGGCTCAGCCCTGGGGTTCACCCTGGTGCTGGTGTTATTTGCCGGTTTACGCGAGCGCCTGGCTGTCCTGCAAGTGCCTGCACTCTATCAGGGTGCGCCCATCGCATTCATCGTCGCCGGGCTCTTATCTGTCGCTTTCATGGGCTTTGCCGGACTGGCTTAAGTTTTAAGGAGACTTCTGATGTTGCTGACCTTATTACCCCTGGCATTGTTAGGCGCCTTACTGGGATTTTTGCTCGGTCTGGCTTCCCGCCTGCTCAAGGTCGAACGCAGTGATTTAGCCGAAGAGATAGAAGCCCTGCTGCCCGGCACTCAGTGTGGCCAGTGTGGCAACCCCAGCTGTGGCGCAGCCGCTGAATCAGTGGCAA
>SKHR01000044.1 GCA_007116865.1 Marinospirillum sp.
GCGCAAATCCTGCAAGCACGTTTTGGCGTGCAGATGGACGAGTCAAGCATTGTGCCTTCCGAGGCTTTACTGGAAAATACTCAGCAACAATTTATCCCTTAGGAGTCAGCAATGTTTAAAGGCATGGGTGATATGGGCGAGATGATGAAAAAAGCCCAGGAAATGCAGCAAAAAATGCAACAAATTCAGGAGGAAGCAGCGAATGCAACCGCCACGGGTGAGGCGGGTGCTGGCATGGTCAAGGTGACCATGAGCGGCCGTCATGACGTGCGCAAGGTTGAAATTGATTCCAGCCTGTTGCAGGAAGACAAAGAGATGCTGGAAGACCTTCTGGCCGCCGCAGTCAATGATGCAGTGCGCCGAGTCGAGCAGATGAGCAAGGACAAGATGGCAGAATTGACTGCCGGTATTCCTTTGCCCCCCGGCTTTAAGATGCCGTTTTAAATTTAAACGCCATATAAGAACAGATCATGCATTTAAGTCCACTGATCGATGAACTGATCGAAGCCTTGCGCTGCCTGCCTGGGGTTGGCCCTAAAAGTGCGCAGCGCATGGCGCTGCATCTGCTGGAGCGAGATCGCTCTGGGGGTGAGCGCCTGGCGCAAAAACTCACTGCTGCCATGCAGGCGGTAGGCCACTGTGAATCCTGTCGCACCCTGACTGAAGAAACCCAGTGCCGTGTTTGTCGCAGTGGGCGTCGCAATGACAAGCTCTTGTGTGTGGTCGAAAACCCAGCGGATATGCTGGCACTTGAACAAACCGGCATCTATGACGGTCAGTACTTTGTGCTGCTCGGACACCTGTCTCCCCTGGAAGGTATTGGCCCGGAAGAGTTAGGGCTGCAAGCACTGCTTGAGCGTTTACAAAACAGTCCGGTTGAAGAGGTGATTTTGGCAACAAATCCAACCCTGGAAGGGGAAACCACCGCCCAGTATCTGGTCGAGCTTTTGGCGCCTTTAGGTTTGAAAATCACTCACTTGGCTCAAGGTGTGCCTTTAGGAGGCGAGTTGGAATATCTGGATGGCGGCACCCTGTCACGCGCCTTTGCGGGTCGCCAGGGGTTACGCAGCGGGTCGGCTCAATGACAGATCATTGGCCACGTTATGAGGTCACGGATGATGCTCATCTGGCCGAACTTTGCGCAGGCTGGATGCAACGGGAAGCTCTGGCACTGGATACGGAGTTTATTCGTACCGATACCTTTTATCCGCGTCCGGCATTGATGCAGGTAGGCGACGGTGAAGCCTGTTATTTACTCGACTGCCTGACCCTGAAAGACTTGACGCCCTTGCGTGATTTGTTGACTCAAGGGCCGCTTAAACTGTTGCACAGTTGCTCTGAGGATTTGGAGGTTTTTCATCACTGGTTGGGATGTTTGCCACAGCCGCTACTGGATACTCAGTTGGCGGTGGCGATGGCAAACAATGAGGCCAGTGTGGGTTATCAGCGTGCGGTCGAAAACTGGCTGGGCATTGAGCTGGAAAAGGGGGAAACCCGTTCTGACTGGTTGAAGCGCCCCTTGAGCGAGGCGCAAAAGCACTATGCGGCGCTGGATGTGGCTTATTTGCTGCCTTTGTGGGAAAAACTCAAACCCCAGCTGGCACAAAAGAATTTGCTGGAGGCCGTGCATCAGGAATCTCAGCAGTTGGTTGATGAGGCCAGCCAAAGCGATGAGGATGTGCCTTTATTTTTGCGCTTTAAACAGGCCTGGCGTTTGAACTCATCCCAGCAACACTTGTTGCAGCAGTTGAGTCTTTGGCGAGATGAGCAGGCACGTAGCCTCAATCGGCCACGCAACCGGGTTGCTAACGATGCACTGCTAATGCAACTGGCTGAAACGCAGCCGACCCAGCTACGGGATCTGGAGGCGTTGGCCCCTTCGGGTTGGATTCGGCGTTTTGGTTCAGCCGTACTGAGCTTGGCTGCCGAGGCTGAGGGTCAGACCTACACCGGGCTGCCCTGCCTGAACCCGATGGATAAGGACTATAAAACCGAAAAGAAACGCCTGAAAGCGGAACTTCAGCAATTGGCTGAGCAGTTGGACATTCCAGCCGAGCTGTTAGCGAGACGTAAGTGGATTGAAAGCTGGGTCGCACAAAAACTGAGCGGGCAGACGGTGACCCTGCCGTCGACCTGTTGTGCCTGGCGGTCGGCTCATTTAACGCCCTTGCTCCAGGCATGGTCAACACAAAGAGGTGAAGGGTGAAGTTGATTACTGAAGTGTTTCGCAGTCCAAAGCGTGACGAGATGTACCTTTATGTGGATCGGCAGAAAGGCTTAAAACCCGTGCCAGAAAGTCTGCTGGCCCACTTTGGAACCCCTGAGTCTGTGATGACGCTGGTGCTGACACCGGATCGTAAGCTGGCAAGGGCAGAAGGCTCGGAGGTTTATAACGCGCTGCGAACACAAGGCTATTATCTGCAGATGCCGCCAGCCCGAGAGGACTATTTGCTGGATTTGTATCGCACACCAACCGAGGCACGTTATTGATGTCGGCCACGCAAGGGTCAGATTTGCGCCCGAAGTTTTGGGACTTGCCCCTGGCGTCTTTGAACGAGGCCGAGTGGGAGGCCTTGTGTGATCGTTGTGGGCGCTGCTGTTTGCACAAGTTGCAGGATGAAGAAGACAATCAGGTTTACTTTACCGACGTGGTGTGTCGGCTATTCGATGTTAAATCGGGTGGCTGCTCAGACTATGCCAATCGACGCGAGCAGATTGAAGACTGTCTGTCGATTCGTAATGCCGGTGTTGATGTTTATGCCTGCCTGCCCTTGACCTGTGCCTACCGTTTGCGCCACGAAAATCAGCCCTTGCCCAGTTGGCATCCCTTGCTGGCGGGTGACACACGTTTGATGCAGGTGGCTGGGATACGGATTGGTAAACAGGTGGTCAGTGAAGACCAGGTCGATGTAAGTGATTTGGAAGAACGGATCATTGCCTGGGTGGAAGCCTAAGCAAACCAAGAGAGAAATGTATGGATAAGTGGATTATTTTCAGCTGGTTAGCCTATTATGTGGCCAGCCTGCTGGTGATTGTCTCAGTGTGGCGCCTGTCACGTTTTTTACCGATGGGTCTACAGCTGGGGCTGCTCTTATGTATGATGGGCGGACTATGGCTGCCGATTCCTTTGGCGGAGTACCCTGGTTTTTGGGCCCCTGCCTGGCTCTCTTTGCCGCTGGAGTGGTTGCTGATTGGTGAGGTGAGTTATGAGTGGGTTGAAAAAGCCCTGCCATTGTTGTTATGGCTCATTTTGGCCTGGCCTTTGGGCTTTGTGCTGGCCTGGTGGTTGAAGCGCCGTGCACTCTCACCACCAGCTGAGGACACCGAGCCATCCGCTTGACAAAGATGGCGCTGAGCGCACGGATTGCTTATATTCTGATAAGCATTGTGATTAGACGACAAACCGCCCACTGGCTGGGCACTGAAAGACAGGAAAATTGAGATGGTCGGATTTGTATTGATTTTAACCTTTGTCATGCTGATCGCTGGGGTATTTGGCGGTTTGATCAACTTTTATCTGCTGAATCAGGACAACAAAGACACCACCAGCATGTTGCGTTGTGTGGTGGTTGGTATTGGTGCTGCCTTTTTAGTGCCAGTGGTGCTGGATCTGGTCGGCAGTGGCATTGTCACCCAGAGTCAGTCTGATCCGGGTCAGCTGTTGATTTACACCGGCCTGTGTTTGATCGCGGCGATTGCCTCACGTGTCGTGGTGAGTAATACCGTTGACCGAACCCTGCAAGCGGCCAATGCGGCAAAAGATGAAGTCAGTGAACTTCAGGTGCAGGTCAGACAGTTGCAGTTGGCGTTACAACCGCTGCTGGAAACCGAAACAGAAATGGAGCGCGCTGCGACCGAAGACGAGCAGTTTGTGCTGGATGACCTGGATGTGGCAGCAACTCAGGTACTCAAAGCGCTGGGCACGGGCCGTTATATTTTCCGTACTCAGGAAAGCTTGTTGAAGGAACTGGAACTGGCCGAACAGGACGTGATGAAGTCGCTGAACATCCTGCAAGGCAAAGGGTTGGCAGGCAAAGTCAACTCTAGCTGGGGTCTGCGCTGGCACCTGAGTGAAAAAGGTCGCCGCCTGGCCGAAGCCAGCATTTAAGGCTGTTTCATGATCCAACCAGGCAAGCAGTTCAGCCATGTTGCCCCACTTCTGTGGCTGATCTGCCTGCTTTGGCTTCTGCCTGTTCAAGCATTAGCGCTTGATGTTCGCTTTGTGGTGGATATTTCCGAGCGCATAAATCAGTCTGATCCAGACCAATTAAGAGCACCGACCACACGACTTCTGGCAGATCTGCTGCCGGAGCGAGCGCATGCGGGAGTATGGACTTTTGCTGCGCAGCCCCATCCACTGGTACGTCATGGTGTCGTCAATACGGCTTGGCGTGCAGAGGTTCGCCAGGCCAGCATCCACATGGATTCACAGGCCCATCGCACCGATATCGAAGCCGCACTGGTTGCCGCGACCTGGGATCGCCAACAGGCGTCCAATCGTGCGCGTCATGTGATCCTGCTATCGGATGGTCTGCTCGATGTGTCGTCTGCGGAAGATCAGAATCGGCGAATTGCTGATAACGATGCGTCACGCAGTCGTATCCTGCGGCGGTTGGTGCCGGAGCTGGCTGAAGCGGGTTTTGTGATTCATACCCTGACCCTGTCTGATTTATCCGATCCGGATCTGATGGCAACTCTGGCGCTACGAACCGGCGGGCAGCATGTGGTGGCTGAAACGGCGGATGAACTGATGCCAAGGCTGATGCAGTTGCTGAACCGGATTTTGCCCAGCCATGAAGAAGTGCCGCTGGAAAATGATCGGTTTTTGATTGATGAGCTGGTGGACGAGTTCACCGCGCTGATTTTTCATGCGCCGGGTGCCGAGGTGATTTTGCAGTCCCCAGAGGGTCAGCAGTTAACGGCTGAAACATCCGCGCAGGCTCAGCGCTGGCATCAGGGAAGCCACTATGCTCTGGTCACGGTGAATCAGCCTGCGCCAGGGCAGTGGCTGATTTTAGCGGATCAGCCAGCCGGGCACCGAGTGACCGTGATTTCTGATTTGCGTTTGCATACCAGCGACTGGCCAACAGTGGTTTATCGCGGCGTGGGGTCTGGCAGTTTTGCAATGCAAGCCTGGTTTACCGAAGCAGGGCAGGTGGTTGATCGTCGCCCTCTGTTATCGATTTTGCAGGCCTCGGTTTCGGCCTTGCGTGATGAAGAGCGCCTTGATGCCTGGCTTTTAGACTTGCAGCCACAAGGTTACCGTTATGAAGCCAGGCTGGGGCCTTTTTCTCAGTTGGGCGACCAACAGCTGTATGTTGAGATCGATGGTCACACCTTTCGGCGTCAGCGAGTGATGGCTTTTCAAGTGATGGACATTGTGGGTGCCAGTCTGCAGCAGTCAGAAGCGATTGGCTTGCCCCCTCGTTTGATCCTGCGTGCCCAGCATCCCGAGGTGCGACCCAATGAACTCCGTTTCGAGATCCAAGCCAACGACGAAACCTTGTCGGCCAGCTACCAGGGAGAGGGCGAGTGGCGTGTTGAACTGAATGACTTGTCGCGCGCATTTGATCAGCATCTTTCTGTCACCCTGCGCGGTGTCTTTCAAGGGCGTCCAGTGGTGTTGACGCTGCCAGAATTGATCCTGCCGGGTGAAGA
The DNA here is from genome assembly GCA_007116865.1 of Marinospirillum sp. Lineage (GTDB taxonomy): Bacteria > Pseudomonadota > Gammaproteobacteria > Pseudomonadales > Halomonadaceae > Marinospirillum. The sequence goes on from SKHR01000044.1 coordinate 5,659, forward strand.
GCGCCGCCTGGACTCTGAAACCCTGCCGGATTTTGTAACCCCCATTGATACCAGCCTTGTTCAAACGGCTGAGACCCTTCCCGGTTGGCTTGACCCGCTGACTGACTGGAATGATCCTCGTATTCCAACCCTCTTAGCAGGTGTGGCGGGCTTTAACTTTCTGTTGCTGCTGATCGCCTGGTGGCGTTTCCGGCGTTTTGTGAAACGCTGGGTGGTACAGCGCGGTGCGACTAAAGCGGCCAGAGGTTAGTTGGCATGTGTGAGCTGCTAGGCATGAGTGCAAATGTGCCCACCGACATCACCTTCAGTATGGCTGGTTTTTTGCGTCGTGGCGGTGCGACCGGCCCGCATCGGGATGGCTGGGGCGTGGCCTTTTACGAAGCCCAGGGTTACCGCGAGTTTAAAGATCCTCACCCCTCCATCGACTCACCAGTGGCACGGCTGATTCTGGATTACCCGATCAAAAGCCATATCGTGATCAGTCATATCCGTCAGGCCAACGTGGGTGAAGTAGCCTTGAGCAATACCCATCCCTTTGCCCGTGAGTTGTGGGGGCGTCATTGGTGTTACGCACACAATGGTCAACTCAAGGACCACTCCAGCCTGCCTTTGGGTTTTTATCAGCCAGTCGGAAACACTGACAGTGAACACGCCTTCTGCTGGCTGCTGGATCAGATTCGCGCTCAGTTAAACGCGGAGCATCAAAGCCTCGATCAGTTGCTCGACATCCTCCATCCTGCCTGTGAAGTGCTGCGCCAGAAAGGGGTTTTCAATCTGCTGCTGTCAGATGGCCGTTATCTTTTTGCCTACTGCACGACCAAACTTGCCTGGATCACCCGGCGCGCGCCCTTTGGTCCGGCAGTGCTGAAGGATACCGAGTTAGAGGTGGATTTTGCTGCCTGCACAACACCCAGGGACGTGGTGACAGTGCTGGCCACCGAACCTCTGACCTGCAACGAAGACTGGCAGGTGCTACAGAGCGGCCAGATGGTGGTGTTTTCTCAGGGGGAGCGGGTCGCAGAACGCTTCAGTCACGCTGATTAAGCCGCCGGGTTTGAGTCTGAACCAACGCCCGTTTAAACTCCTTGTCATCCATTGTCTTGTTAAAGAGTGATCCTTTGTCATGTCCTTTACCGGAACCGATCAATACGTCGCCACTGAAGAACTGCAACTGGCCGTCAACGCAGCCCGTACCCTGGAACGCCCTTTACTGGTCAAGGGGGAGCCAGGCACAGGTAAAACCCTGCTTGCGGAAGAGGTCGCCAGCGCCCTGGGCATGAAGCTCATCACCTGGCACATCAAATCGACCACCAAGGCTCAGCAGGGTTTGTATGAGTATGATGCGGTCTCGCGTTTGCGGGACTCTCAGTTGGGCAATGACAAGGTTCACGATATCAGCAATTACATCGTGCCAGGCAAGCTCTGGGAAGCTTTTACCAGCGAGCAGCCTGCTGTGTTATTGATCGACGAAATTGATAAAGCCGATATCGAGTTTCCCAACGATCTGTTACTGGAACTGGATCGGATGGAGTTTTATGTGTATGAAACTCAGCAGACCATCAAAGCCCACCAACGGCCGATGGTGATCATCACTTCAAACAATGAAAAAGAGCTGCCGGATGCCTTCTTGCGCCGCTGCTTTTTCCACTATATCCGCTTCCCGGACAAGGCCACGATGAAGCAGATCATCGAAGTGCACTTTCCCGGCATTCAGCAACAGTTGGTACAAAAGGCACTGGAAGTGTTTTATGACCTGCGTGATATCAGCGGCCTGAAGAAAAAACCCAGCACCTCGGAACTGGTTGACTGGATCAAACTGCTCATGGCTGACGACCTAGCACGTGAAACTCTGTTAGAAAAAGACACCGCCAGCGCCGTGCCCCCCCTGTGCGGTGCCCTAGTCAAAAATGAACAGGATGCCAGCCTGCTTGAACGTCTCGCCTTCATGGTTCGGCGCCAAGCCCGCTGAGTCTTGCTTACAAGCCAGGCAGTGAATAGGCTTCGATGATGAGTTGGCGCGCCGCTTCATAGGTGAAGGTTTGACTTGTTCCGTCGAAATCGACATGAAATTGTTTGTTCTCGCTGTCGAATTCAACGACGGCGACTTGGCCATCCTTATCTGTGAGCTCTAGACGTCCGGAATGAACCTGGCGAGGCAGGATTAAATCCAGTCGGTGATCATCATCCGGCCATGGCTGGGTTACCAAGGGGGTCAAGGTCTCTACCCAGACACCGCCGGATGGGTAGTCTTCTATCCGGCTCAAGTCAATTTGGCCAAAATAACCCTCGTAGGTTTCAGTGACCCGGGTGTGGGGGTCGTCACCTAAATGATTTGGGTCAGGCTCTGCTATATAGTAATAATCAAGGCGCTCACCGTAGCTGTCTCCAAGCTGGTATGTGCTCTGGCTGCCTAGTATCTCATAGTGATAGTCATAGTTTTCGTCCCCAGACTGGAGTGCACCCTGGCCAACGTTGCCGACATGGGAGCTAGGCAGGGTTCTTCGAGTTAACTGGTAGGTGTGCAAAACGCCCACATGCCAGTAATAGTTGTCGGTGATGTCGTCCATATCCCAGTGGTGAGAGAAGGGAATTCCACTCCAGTAGGGTGAGTTAGGGATGCTTGGATTTTGACTTAAAAGCTCAGAACCATGAAAGCGAATAATAAAATGGTCTGTATCGTCGTTTGTTTTGACCGCTAAGCGTGTGCCGCCCGGAAAAATGGACTCGCTATGATAGGGGCCTTCTATGTTTGAGTGCGGTAGTCCAGAAAAGCTAATAGCATCAAAGCCATGCATTTCATCGTCTGAGTGTGTGTTTTCACCATAGCGGTGAAAACCGACGTAGTGCCCCTCACGATCACTCACTTGCTTAAACCCTATGATGCTCCGCCCATGGGCAATGGAGCCTGGATTGGTGCAATGGTCGTAGTCGGTCAAGGTTATTTCAAACGTACGGTTCCAGGCTGCATAGGGCCAGTAACCTTCAAAAAACACTCGGTTTCTGGTGCCATTGAACAGATTTTGAACACCTGTTCTACCATCCAGGTTGCAAGCTTCTTTGCCACCAAGATAGATAGGTGCTGGAGTCAATAAACGATGGAAGGTTGCATTGCTGATATCATAAAGGCTGCTTGGCATGAGCAATAACACATGCGCGTGGCTATTGATCGCAACGGGCTCAATGGGGTTGAGCGGCTCAGAGTCAAGCGTGAATTGGGCGGCTTCTCCGTGGTTAGGAATAGGATCAAGATCGGATCCGCCGCCACCGGAAGACAAGCAACCAGTGATTAAAAGGCCGCTCAAAAACAGTGCGGAAAAGCGAAAAAATAAAGCCATGTGCATCTCCCTTGCGACTTGAAACAAAAAAGCAATCCTTAGATACACAATTTTACCCTTGTGGAGAAAGGTTAGGCAACTCAATTGGTCGATTCGGGAAATTTTGCCTTTTTTTCAGCCAGCGCTGACAATGCGGTGTAATTTAATGGTTCTTTGAGTGCTTTGTTATGCTGGTTGATTTCTTTCAAGAGGTTCGTGCAGCCGGGGTGCCGGCGACCTTGCGTGAGTTGTTGGATTTATTAAAAGCCCTTGAGGCGGATCTGGCTTTTGCCGACCTTGAGGATTTTTATCTTTTGGCGCGTACCTGTCTGGTCAAGGATGAAAAATACTATGATCGCTTTGATTTGGCCTTTAGCCACTACTTTAAGGGCATCGACAGCCTGCCGGATTTGCTCGAAAAAGCTATTCCTGATGAGTGGTTGCGTCAAACCTTTGAAAAACACCTGACCGAAGAAGAGAAAAACGCCATTCAAAGCCTGGGCAGCCTGGAAAAGCTGTTGGATGAGTTTAAAAAACGCCTGGAAGAGCAGCAGGGGCGTCATGCGGGTGGCAATAAATGGGTGGGCACCGGTGGTACCTCACCCTTTGGCCATGGTGGTTATCATCCGGAAGGCATTCGGGTAGGCGGGGAATCACGCAATCGCCGAGCGGTGAAGGTCTGGGAAAAGCGCGAGTTTCGCAATCTGGATGAGAGTGAGTCGATCAATGATCGTAACCTGCAAGTGGCCCTCAAGCGGTTGCGTGAATTTGCCCGCACCGGTGCCAATGAAGAGCTGGATTTAGAGGGCACCATCCGTGCCACGGCGCGCAATGCGGGTCATCTGGATCTGAAAATGCTGCGCGAGAAGCACAACTCGGTCAAGGTGCTGCTATTGCTGGATATTGGTGGCTCGATGGATGACTATATTGAGCGGGTTGAGGCGTTATTTCGTGCTTGTCGTACGGAGTTCAAACATCTGGAGCACTATTATTTTCACAACTGCTTGTATGAGTCGGTTTGGAAGGATAATCGGCGGCGTTTCCAGGAGCGAACCCTGACGACGGATGTGCTGCACAAGTATGGCCCGGACTATAAGGTGATTTTTGTTGGCGATGCGTCCATGTCACCCTATGAAATCGCCATGCCCGGTGGCAGTGTGGAGCACTTCAATGAGGAGGCCGGGCAGGTGTGGATGCAGCGCATGACAGCCAACTGGAGCAAGCTGGTGTGGCTCAATCCCATTCCTGATGACTATTGGTCTTATACACCGTCTATTGGCATGATGCGCCAACTGGTACAGGATCGCATGTACCCCTTGACCCTTGAAGGTCTGGATGCTGCCATGCGTGAGCTGGTCAAATAGAGCCAGGCACCTGTGCGCTCCTTGTGGAATCGCACAGGTTTTTATGCAGCTTAACCGATACTGATGTTGGGTAGCTGTGGTGCTTCAATACTGACCTTTTCGGTGGGTGCGATGACCTTCGCCACACCGAGTACCACCTTCTCCCCGTTTTGGTTGGTCACTAGACAGTCAAGTTCTACCATTTTTTTGGAATCCATCTTGTCTTTGACCACCAGGGTCACCGTCAGGGTGTCTCCCAGCTTGACCGGGCGGCGAAACGACAGCTCTTGCCCCAGATAAATGGTGCCTGGCCCCGGCAATACCGTGGCCAGTGCTGCCGAAATTAAAGAGCCAGACCACATACCGTGGGCGATACGCTCTCCGAACATGCTGGTCTTGGCAAAGGCTTCGTCCAGATGAACCGGATTAACATCACCGGAAACAGCGGCAAAAAGCACCAGTTCTTTTTCAGTTAGTGTTTTCTCGAAGGTAGCAGAATCGCCTATGTTGAGTTCGTCATAGGGTCGGTTTTCTAGTGTTGTCATCATTTTTCATCCTGTTTTTACTGTAGTGACTTGGCAGACATGGGTGACTCTTGGCATTATGTGACTGCCAGTCAAGCGCTTGCTTGGTTTGCAGGACATCTAGACCAGCGTCGAATACCTATGCAAAGAAGCATGATGCAAATTGCATAAAAGATTAGACTCATTTTGTCTTAACCTGCACTAACAGACAACTCATAACAAAGGGCACTTCCTATGCAGCACACTAACATCTATAACCTTGGATTGGATCGTAATGCAGCCAACTTTGCTGCCTTAACGCCGATTTCTTTTTTACAGCGCTCCGCTACTGTGTTTCCAAATCGAGTGGCTCAGGTTCACTTTGATCAAA